>JAJYOM010000043.1 GCA_021796175.1 Thermoplasmata archaeon | reverse complement strand
GGCCGCGCTGACCCGATGAACGGTGCAATGAACCCTCAGGCACAGTACCAGCGGGCGATAACTATGGAAACGGTCCTCAAATCGCCAATGGTCGCCGATCCGCTTGGTGTCTTTGACTGCGCCCCGATTTCAGACGGAGCAGCGGCTGTGATACTGGCTCCGGCAGACATTGCAAAGAAGTATTCACCCGAGCCTGTAAGGATTATTGCATCTGAAGCTGCAACCGACACACTCGCGCTTCAGCACCGCGAGTCGCTTACCAGACTTGATTCTGTCAGGGTGGCATCCGCAAAGGCATACAAGGCAGCCCACATCACAGCTAAGGATGTGGAACTGGCAGAGGTCAACGACTCGTATTCAATTGCGGAGATAATGACCATCGAGGACCTCGGTTTCTTCGAAAAGGGGAAGGGAGGACCAGCGACGCTTGAGGGCATGACGGAAATAAACGGCGTGGTCTCTGTAAACACATCGGGAGGATTGAAGGCCAGAGGCGATCCTATGGGTGCAACCGGAGTCGCCCAGGCGGTTGAAATAACCAGGCAGCTTAGAGGCGGGGCTGAGAAGAGGCAGGTGCATGATGCAGAGTGCGGACTGTCACTCAACATAGGCGGTACTGGCGGTACTTCGGTTGTTCACATTTTCAGGAGGTTCTGAAATGTCCAACCCGCGTTACTGGAGAGAGAACCCAAGCCGCTACAATCTGATAGGAAAAAAATGCGAAAACTGTGGCGGAATCTACTTTCCACCAAGGGAAATCTGCCCGAAATGCAGGAGGAAGAGTCTTGGCAAGATGAAAGACTACAGGTTGTCCGGGAAAGGAAAGATATACTCATTCACTGTCGTTCACGACCCGATGCCGGACTTCGCACTCATGAAGCCGTACATCATGGCCATGGTGGAAATGGATGGGGGCGTAAGATTAACTGGCCAGGTTGTTGACTGCGAGCCGGAAAAACTGAAGATCGGTCTGGATGTAGAGGCAACGTTCAGGAAACTGGGCTCAGAGGGCAATGCTGGCATAATCAGGTACGGATACAAATTCAGGCCGCGCTGACCCGATGAAGACTCGTCGCCTCGCAGCACACATGTACAACGCCAGGCCTCACTGATTTGGCCAAAGGCATCTGTACAGACCAATTTATACTGACAGTCAGGATCTCGTGGTATGAGCGGCTCGGATTTTTTTGCAAGAAATGCAGAGGGATACGCAAAGAGCTCCTCCCATGCAAAGGGAAGGGATCTTGAGATGTTGCTTGAAAGCGTTGCGGCGAAAGGCGGTGAAGTGTCGGTGGACATTGCGACAGGTACCGGCTTTACAGCAATGGCACTCTCGGGCCAGACAGCGAGGGTAATCGCAGTAGATCCGACTGTGGAAATGATCAGGCAGGCACGCAAACTGTCAGATGAAAAGGGAAAAACCAATATTGAGTTCGTTCTCGGCGAGGCTGAAGCAATACCGCTTTCGGATGCGATAGCAGACATAGTGACCTGCAGGAGGGCAGCACATCACTTCAGTGACAAGAGTTTGTTTCTCGGGGAGGTCCACAGGATACTGCGCAATGGCGGTAAGCTCGGGCTCGCCGACATGGTGTCGCCCGATGGCTTTGCGGACGAGCTGAATGCGCTTGAAAAGGCGCGTGATTCGACTCACAAGATTGCCGAGGAGACAGGTGAATGGCGCTCTAAGCTGGTCGAGCACGGCTTCGGTGAAATCCATGTGGAAGTGGATGAAGAGAGGCTCACATTTGAAAAGTGGATATACCCTGTGAGTTCCACCGGAAAGGAGGCGGACGACTGCAGGAATCTACTGCTCGGGGCAAGCAGGGATTTCGCCACTGCAATTGGACTCGGAAATGACCTCTCGTTCATGAAAAGAAGGATGGTAATTGTGGGCAGGAAGGAGTGATACTGGCAGCCAACCGGTAGGCACAGCAAGTTCCTGGACTGAGACGCCTCACTGTGGGAATGAAGAAAGAATAATTACATCTCCTGTCTTTTGCTGCTTCGGGTGCGTTATACTTGGCAAAGAAACAAGCGGCTGTCTTATTGGACGGAAAATCACTCTCCATTTCCGAACTGGTTTCAGTTGCGAGAGACAATTCCAGCGTTGGTATTTCCGTCGATTCCGCTGAGCTGGTGAATGCTTCAAGGAAGACACTGGAATCCAGACTCCGTCAGGGGAATACAATCTATGGTGTGAACACCGGCTTCGGCGAATTGCAGAACAGCAGGATAGCACCTGGGGAAGCCGGGCGGCTTCAGGAAAACCTTGTCAGAAGCACTTCAGCCGGAGTCGGTGCCCCGCTCTCACGTGACGAGACCCGGGCGATGATGCTGCTCAGGCTGAACACGCTCGTCAAAGGATACTCCGGAGTCAGGATGGATGTCGTCACACTGCTTTGCGAGATGCTCAACAGGCATGTTCATCCTGTCATACCCTCCAGAGGATCTGTCGGGGCAAGCGGAGATCTCGCGCCGCTGGCGCACATGGCCCTTGTCCTCATGGGAGAGGGCAATGCGGAGCTGGAAGGCGTCATAATGAATGGGTCGGATGCACTCTCAAAGGCGGGGCTGAAACCCGTTTCCCTCAGGGAAAAAGAGGGACTTGCTCTGATCAATGGAACCCAGTTCATGACTGCACTGGGTGCTCTCGCAGTGCATGACATAGGCCTCCTGCTGCAGCAGTCGCTGATTGTCTTTTCAATGTCGCTCGAGTCCCTGGGCGGGAGGATCTCGCCCTTTGACGAACGAGTTGCTGCACTGAGAGCACACCGCGGTTCGATGGAGGTTGCCGCCTCGATCAGGAGAATATGCAGTGGAAGCAGCAGACTGGATCGGGGCAATTCGCCACAGGACCCGTATACATTGAGATGCGCTCCTCAGGTAATCGGCCCGCTTGAAGACATGCTGCGTTACTGCGAGAACATCATTGTTACGGAGATGAACTCCACAACGGACAACCCGATTGTACTTCCCGATGACGGCGAGGTGATTTCCGCCGGCAATTTCCATGGTCAGCCGGTGGCCGTCGCGCTCGATGCACTCGCAATACCGCTCCAGGCATTGGCATCCTTCTCTGAGCGGAGGACAGCAAGGCTGACCGACCACAAGCTGAGCGGGCTGAGCCCGTTTCTTTCCAGAAGACCGGGACTCGAGTCAGGCTATATGGTTGCCCAGTACACGGCTGCGGCACTGGTTTCAGAGGGAAAGGTCCTCAGCCACCCTTCATCCTCGGATTCCATCCCAACTTCGGCCAATCAGGAGGATTACGTGAGCATGGGCGCGTACTCCGCGTTGAAACTGAGGCAGATGGTTGAGAACAGCTTCAGGGTGATTGCAATAGAGGCAGTCTGCGCCGCACAGGCACTGGATCTGACTGGTGGGCCCTCCGCACCTGGCGTAGCGAAGGCGCACTCGACAATCAGGGAGACGGTCCCAACACTGGACAAGGACAGAGAGATATCGGGAGAAATTGAGGATTGCTGCATGTTGCTGAAGAGGGGCGCACTGCTGTGAACCTCCCGTTGAATCAGATACTTACGCCCAGCTGCCTGAGCACAGCAGTATCAACGGAGATACCGACATTCCAGTTCGGGCTGTCAACAATTTCGCTTATCCTGAGGTCAGCAGCCACGGAACATAACAGATAAGACTCCTCCCTGCCAAGGCCGTTTCTGTTCAGCAGGTCAACCATGGAACGGACTGCCTTCTTCGCTGCAGTGTGAAGGTCAGGCGCGATGCCGGACAGCGAAAGGCAATTCCTGCTCCTGGAACGCTCCCTGTAAACCACGGCAGGTGCCCTGGTGTCCACTCCATCCCTGAAGAGCCTGACACGGAGGGTTGTCTTAGAGGGCGTTTCTATTGCGGTACCGCAGACTTCGCCATCACCCTGCGCAGCATGCGTATCGGCAATGCAGAGTCCCGCGCCCTTAACGTTCACCCTGAAGTACACGGAGGAACCGACGCCAATCCTGTTGTTATCCATGTTCCCTCCGAAATACTGTGGAGGTATCATGCCGTACTCATCGCTTTCCTCGAGCGGCAGGACCCCGATGACACCGGGAAAGGGGTGTACCGGCAGTCTAAGACCGGAAAGAAATGCTGATTTTTTCGGCCTGGCATATCCGCCGGATATTGACCACTGAAAAAGCCTGAACCTGTTGAACTCATCGCTGAGCAGACCGAAACCGGGGAAAATCGCGCTCCATCCCCACCTGGCACATTCTATGCCGGCAATGTCAACCCTGAGTGTATCGCCCGGCATTGCATCTTCCACATAAAAGGGCCCGACCGCAGCATCGGTCTTTGACCTGTCCATTCGCCTGAGCGCTGACACTTTGGAGTCCGGTCTTACCTGATCTGTCGATGAGTCTGGTATGTCGACAGCAAATGTCTCACCGTCAGATACATGCAGCACAGGACTGATCCCGGGAGACCAGTGAGTTATGTAGTTACGACTTATGTGGCCGTTGAGCACTGTTCTTTTCTGCATTCTTCAATCCCTTGCGTTGAACCTCTGGCGCAATGGATGAAAACACTTAAAAGGATAGGGGTTTAGAAAAAACAGATGTATAATGTTATTGCACCTGCAATCGATAAATGCAGCAAAGGAAGCATGCTCAGTTCAAAGCCTTTTCAATGGCCGGCGGCCAGTCGATCATTGCCCAAAATGAAATAAACTTACCAATATATTTATACAGTCGTCTGTTGGTCATTGACAGCCTGTCGAAAATCGGGTCTCCGGACTTCACTGTTTGAGAGAGTTTTGTCCCGGCAGGCGGAGCGTGGAAAAAATAAACAGTGCTGCTGCCTTCCGGCAATGGGTCAGTTCCGGTTTCATCAGGAAATGGGTGATAATCGGTATTTTCATAGGCATAATAGCCGGTGTTGGATCGCTCGCGCTTTACTATGCGATAGCACTGAGCACCAGGTACATACTGACCGGGATTACGGGCTTTACACCACCCGGAACAGCACTTGAGGGCCAGGGCCCGGTATACATACTGGGAACATACAGGTACTGGCTTCTACCGCTTTCGACGACGCTGGGAGGGCTTGTCTCCGGCCTCCTTGTGTACGGACTTGCACCCGAAGCGGAAGGTCACGGAACAGATGCTGCAATAGAGGCGTTCCACTACAGAAAGGGGTACATAAGGAAGAGAATACCGGCAGTAAAGCTTGTAGCCTCGGCCATCACAATAGGTTCCGGGGGGAGCGCCGGAAGAGAGGGGCCGGTCGCGCAGATCGCTGCCGGATTTGGATCGTTCATTGCAGATATATTCGGGCTTGATGACAGGGACAGAAGGATAGCCGTAGCTGCCGGCATAGGAGCTGGCATAGGCAGCATATTCATGGCTCCGCTGGGCGGAGCACTTCTCAGCACCGAGGTGCTCTACAAAAGAGATTTCGAGGTTGATGCACTTGTTCCTTCCATAATTGCATCTGCTACCGGATATGCTATTTTCGGTTATTTCTTCAACTACAGGCCGCTCTTCTCTATACAGCAGACGACTGTGGGCTTCTACCATCCTGAGTCGCTGATACTCTACACTCTGGTGGGTATAATCACCGGACTTTGCGGAATATTCTATGTCGTGACTTTCTATGGCCTCAAGAAACAGTTCGTCAGGCTGAAGATACCGAAATACTTCAAGCCTGCAATCGGGGGACTGGGGGTTGGCCTGATTGCAATGGCATTCCCCCAGGTCGTTGGATTGAGTTACGGCTGGCTGCAGCTGATATTCTACGGCGGGACATCACAGTTCACCGAATTTGCGATTATGCCGCTTGGCATAATTATCGTGCTGATATTTATGAAGATAATTGCAACCTCCCTTTCCATAGGATCGGGAGGCTCCGGCGGAGTGTATGCTCCCGGCATTGTCATTGGTGGTTTCATCGGAGCGGCGATCTGGCTCGTTTTCCACCCTCTGATGCCCTATCTCAGCATTGCGGACGTTGTTATTGTATCGATGATATCTTTCTTCGGCGGCGTATCGAAGGCGCCGATATCCATAATTATAATGGGAACTGAAATGACCGGCGGGTACGCGCTCTTCCTTCCGCTCATGCTCGCGACAGTCATCTCATATTTCATTTCCGGTTCCAAGTACTCCATATACAGGGCACAGGTGCTGGACAGGGCGCATTCGCCTGCCCACCAGCAGGAATACGAGAAGCCTTTGATGGATTACATCAAGGTAAGCGAGGCGATGGCTTCCGACATATCGACATTGGATGCCGGTACAACCCTGGAAGAAGCAATCAGACTGATGAAACAGCTGAGGACCAAAGGGGCTGTGGTACTCAGTGTCAACGAAATAATGAGCTTTGTCAGCATGGATGAAGCAGTTAAAAGTGCCGGTACGCCCGGCCTCAGGTTGAGGGATGTTGCAACGAGGGCTGTAAAGACAATATCATCCGAACAGAGCGCGCATGATGTATTCAATCTCCTCACCACGGAGAAACTCGAACTGCTGGTGGTTCTGGAAAAGAGGAATGAAACTGAGCAGATAGTGGGCGTAATCGGCCTACAGGAGATTGCAAAGGCATACAACGAGAAGATACGCAGTCTCGCGCTGGAGACGGAGCGCAATGAATTGTGATCACTGTTGCTGATACGCCTTCGAAGCCTCCTCCTCTATCATCTGGAGACAGTCCTCGACCGTGCGCATCCTTATGCTGTCCCTGTCACCATCATACCTGACTTCTTTTACCGCCGAGTCCCTGTCCGTCACAATCGCCATGTACACAAGACCGACCGGTTTTTCGGTGGTTTCCCCTGCCGGTCCTGCTATTCCTGTGCATGATACAGCCATCGAGGTTTCGAACAGGCGAAGGGCCCCGTAAGCCATCTCAAGAGCAGTTTCCCTGCTCACCGCGCCATGAGATGTCAGAGTCCTGTGTCTGACTCCCAGTATCTTCTCCTTCGACTCGTTGCTGTAGGCCACGACACCACCCTTGAAAAAAATGGACGAGCCGGGCAGAGAAACGAGTGTTGAGCCAATCAATCCGCCTGTAATCGACTCAGCTGTCGAAAGCGTAATGCCCTTTCCGGTGAACTTCTCCCTTATGGAAGAAACGAGCCTACTTGTGCTGGCCTGAAAGGTAGAATAGCTCTCTGACGCGATCCACACCACCAAATCTGCCGATGATATCTGAGACATTCGGGTGAACTGACTGTTTCCAGTCTCCGCCGTTTATCATCTGTTCCCTTATGAAGGACCCGCTGTATATTTCCTTGTTGTAAATCCTTGTCTGCCTGACTTCGTATCCGGATTCACTGAAAAGTCTCTGCGTCAGAGGGTTGTTTGTGAAAATAGTCTGAAAGGGAGGGACAAGTGATCTGACATGCGATACCCAGACAGCATATCTGTTTACATCGATGACAGGAACTATGTTTGTCCTGTCATACAGCCCCTCTGCACGAAGGGCGGAATATATCATCTCAAGCCGCTCACCGGCCGTAAAGGGGTTCTCCCTGGTGTGGGAGTACTGCGCGCTTCCAATCGCAATTATAAGTCTTTCACAGCTTTCCAGCGCTTCCCGCACAGCCGCCAGGTGGCCAAGGTGGAACGGCTGATACCTTCCCACGATGAGGGCGTTCATCGCAGATCAGCTTCCGTTAGATCAGCGCGGAACCGGTCTTCCGCCCTTCAACTTCGTCGACGGTATGGTTGTGTCCACATCGGCTTCTGTATCCTGTGCCTGCCTTACTTCTCCCAGAATTGTGCTCAGCTTGGATATCAGCTTCTCCTTCTCTGCTCCAGGAACAAGTGCTTCCCGCAGAACATCAAGAAGTGTCCTTACAGGAAATATCTTGATCTTGCCCGCATACTTCGGATCGAGTATTATGTCACCGAGGTTGTCAAGAGGCACAATTACCTCCCTGAGGCCGGTTTCAGCTGCTGCTTCAGTCTTTGCTGTCACGCCGCCGACCGGCAGCACGTCTCCCCTGACACTCAGACTGCCCGTCATTGCTATCGTCTGATCCACGGGTATGTTCTCGAAAGCGCTGATCACCGCTGTAGCTATCGAGATAGATGCGCTGTCTCCTTCCACACCCTCGTATGTACCAATGAACTGTATGTGAATGTCATGATTGCTGATGTCCTCGCCTGAATATTTCTTTATTATGGCAGATACATTGTCCACAGCTTCCTTTGCTATGTCACCAAGCTTGCCTGTAGCCACCACCCTCCCGCCGGATCTTGTATGAGCAGGAGTGACCTCCGCAACAATCGGCAATACAATTCCGGAGAACTCGGACATGCCTGTGTCCGATCCAAGCGCTGCAAGGCCATTGACAGTTCCGACGAGGCTGCCGCCGGTTGAGATTGTGTTGTATTCCTTCCTTCTCTGTATGTACCTGTCAGCAACCTGCTGTTCGAGCGATCTGGCAATCTTCTTGGCCTTCAGCACATGCTCGTTCTTGACCGAGTCTGCTCCCTCTTCACGCGCTATGTCGCCTGCGACCCTTACAAGGCCGCCAAGCTCCCTGAGCCTGAGGGTCAGCCTGCCCTTCCTTCCGGCGCGTCTCTGTGCCTCCTTTATGATCTCAGAAACAGCGAACTTGTCGAAGTGAGGAATTTTCTTGTCCTTGACCACTTCCTGAGCGACGAACCTGACAAGCTTTTCCCTGTTGAGGTTTGTGTCCGGCATGGTCGTGTTCATGTAAATCTCGTATCCGTAGCCCCTGATCCTCGACCGCAGCGCAGGGTGCATTCCCTGCAGTGCATCGAGATTGCCCGCCGCGACCAGAATAAATTCGCACGGAACAGGTTCACTCTTCACCATTGCGCCGGAACTCCGTTCACTCTGCCCCAGGATTGAGAATTTGCCTTCCTGCAGGGCAGTAAGCAGGCTCTGCTGCGACTCAGTCCTCAGCAGATTGATCTCGTCTATGAAAAGAACACCCTTGTTTGCCTTGTGAATCGCGCCCACTTCCAGTCGCTCATGGGCAGGTGTCTCCAGTCCTCCGCTCTGAAACGGGTCGTGCTTTACATCGCCCAGCAGAGCGCCTGCGTGGGCACCAGTAGCATCTATGAAGGGTGCTATCTCATCGGGCGTGTGGCCAATGAGCAGTTTGGGAACCATTATACTTTCAGAACGCTGGCCCGTATAGCGCATAAGGAAATAGATGAAAATCGCGCCTATGATGCCAAACAGAAGTATCGACGGGTCTGTATGGTCCAGTATGAAAATGGCAACTGAAGCGACCACTATCATCACGACAAGCATCCAGTAAACTGAAGCCTTCTGCTGTCTCCTCTGAAGCATTTCGGCTCTCTGGGCATTGACTATCTCCCTTCCCTTGCCAACAGGAACAACACGTATCTTGGGCTCGTTGGGATCATCAGAATTGTGGTAAGCGATGACGTCCTGAAGCTCGCTCTTGGGGAGAAACTCGGTCATAGACCTGGCCAGCATGGATTTCCCGGTGCCCGGTTCGCCAATCAGCATTACGTGCCTTTTCTGTTCAGCAGCTTTCCTGACCACCCTGACCGCTTCGTCCTGGCCAATCACCTGATCGGCAAGGTGTGGCGGTATGCTGATCTCACCCGTGTTTGAGAAATTCTGTGTTACAATCCATGTATCGGCATCGGGAAGGTCCTCCTGAACCTTCTCTTCAGGAACAGTACCGGCGTTATCTGACAATTGGTTCAGCTCTTTTAAAATGTACGTGTCGTTGCTAAATAAGGCTTTGGGGAAAACTCTGCAGCAATATACATTGTGGTGCTGTCTTTTTTGCACACCGGGGAAGTGAACTGGACACGCGGTTTGGCCCAGGAGCATTTCGTCTTGAACTGGTTAAGTACTTGCACATAATCTGGTTGACATAATGCTTGTGGAAGAACTGCAGATTGGCCAGGATATAGTGAAGAAACTTGCGGAACAGGGGATAACAACGCTGTATCCAACACAGTCAAACACTATCCCGTCGGTGCTGCAGGGAAGGAATATGATAGCCGCGGTTCCAACAGCGAGCGGTAAATCGCTGATAGGTTATATGGCGCTTCTCAGGGCGGCCAGGCTCGGCCAGAAGGGAATGTATATAGTACCACTGAGAGCACTTGCAACCGAAAAATACGAAGAACTGCGAGAATTTGAGTCACTGGGAATTAAGGTTGCGATATCAACCGGAGACTATGATTCAACCGGCGAAAGGCTGCAGAATTACGACATAATAGTGGCGACAAGCGAAAAGGCGGATTCTCTTCTGAGGCACAGTGCAACATGGATTTCGAAGCTGTCGGCAATAGTCGTGGATGAAATCCATCTCATAAATGAACCTGAACGCGGACCGACGCTGGAGATGGTTATAGCACGGCTCAGGAAACTGGTGCCTAACATACAGGTCATTGGCCTGAGTGCCACGATAAAGAATTCCATGGAAATAGCCGAATGGTTGGGCGCCGAGCATTACTCCAGCGAATGGAGGCCGGTGAGCCTGAAGGAGGGTGTCTACAGCAACTCAGAAATATTCTTCACTGACAACGAGAGAAGAAAGATCGTTAAGCGTGAGGGGGAAGATGTCTGGTCCCTCATATATGACTCCGTAGCCGGGGGCGGACAGGCTCTTGTATTTGTCAGTACGAGGAAGAACACTGAGAGTGCAGCGCTGAAATACAGAACACATATGAAGAGGCTGCTCCACGTGCTCGGGGAACCGGATGCCGGTACTGTACCTGTTGACGAGGATGCTGATGAACCCGGGACGATAAACAGGATACTTGACGAATGCGTGGAGTCCGGTATTGCTTTCCATCACGCGGGCCTAACGAACGAACAGAGAAAGAGAGTTGAGAAGCTGTTCAAGAGTGGCCACATCAAGTGCCTTTTTGCAACGCCGACACTTGCGGCTGGGATAAACCTGCCTGCCAGGACAGTGATCGTGAGAGATCTGTACAGGTATGATTCACAGGCAGGAAATTCACTCATACCTGTGATGGAGGTAAAGCAAATGTGCGGTCGGGCAGGCAGACCCAGGTATGACAAGTTCGGTGAAGCCATACTCGTAGCGAGAAACAGCGAGATGGCTTCATTCCTGCTGGAGGAATACCTGCTGGGTGATGTGGGCGGCATCAGCTCGCAGATTGGAAATGAAAGGGCACTTAGAAACCACATTTTGTCTGCTGTTGCGACAAGGGTTGCAAACAGCATGGAGGAGCTGAGACGGTTCCTTTCACTGACGTTCTATGCTTACCAGTTTGACGTTGAAACGCTTGAGAGCGCATCTCTCCGGACATTGAAATACCTGCAGGTCAACGGCATGATATCACTGGAGGGAGAGACATTCAGGTCAACTTTATTTGGCAAGAGAGTTTCTGACCTTTACATAGACCCGATGTCAGCAATTATAAT
>JAJYOM010000042.1 GCA_021796175.1 Thermoplasmata archaeon | reverse complement strand
ATATTGATGGACATAAACGAAGAGTGGCTGACAGGTAGAAAATATCTTAGCCTGGAAGAGAGTTGAGGTGAACAGAGTGAAAGTACAGGATCAGCAAATTACAGCAGATCTGGTACACTGTCTGTTGAAAGATGATTGCACTGCTTATTGTTGACATGATCAATGCATTCGTGAACAGCGATTCGCCTCTCTGCGTCAGGGGCGCAAGGGAAACAGTGCCGAAAATCAGGCGGCTGGCGGATGAGTGCAGGACGAAGGGCGTGCCTGTATTCTTCATAACAAGAGGTTACAGGGAGGACGGTTCGGATGTGGAAGTAAGCAGGTGGAAATACTGGAGCGACCACGGAAGGCCAGCCACGCTGAACTCCAGGGGCAAAAGCTCAGCAGAGTTCTACGGGCAGCTGAAGCCAAGGAAGGGGGATTATGTTGTGCTGAAGAAGAAATGGAGCGCATTCTTCAGGACAGAACTGGACCTGCTGCTGAGGAAACTCGATGTGGACACTGTCGTCATAACCGGAACGCAGACGCCCAACTGCATAAGGGCAACTGCGTTCGATGCCGATATGAATGATTTCGGCACTGTTCTGATATCTGACTGCATCTCCTCAAGCACTGAAGAGGTGCAGCAGGCAAATATACGTGATTTCAGGAATGTGGGCTTCACAGTGATGGATTCGGAGGAATTCGCAGGTAAAATCGGCAGGTTCATAAATGGCAGGTCTGCCGCATCTGCAGTGAAAGCGGATGTCATGAAAAGGACAGGCGTCGGCCGCGAGAAAAAGATTAAGCACTGAAAATCCGGTAGGCAGGCAATGGCCCGGCCACAGGACAATCCGTACAATGCATTCATAACAACAGGAACTGTCAGGGAGAAGGAGAGGGGACTGCTTTCCCCGCTCAGGTTCGGAATAAAGGACAACATTGACGTGAGCGGCCTGCTGACGACGGCAGGCTCCCGCATACTGCTGGACAACATTGCCGAGTCCAGCGCACCGCTGGTTGATCGCATTCTTTCGGAGGGAGGCACAGTGGTTGGAAAGACGAATATGCATGAATTTGCAGTCGGAGCCACCACCACATCCACTGCAGCCGGGCCATGCCGGAACCCGCTCGACAGGGCGCGAATTTGCGGCGGCTCTTCTGGAGGCTCCGCCGCGTGCGTTGCCTCCGGCGAAGCGGACATAGGTATAGGGACTGATACCGGCGGCTCGGTGAGGCTGCCTGCGGCGCTATGCGGAGTCATAGGTTTCAAGCCCACTGCCGGGTCAATACAGACAGAAGGCATCATACCGCTCAGCACCACGCTGGATACAGTGGGCGTGCTTGGCAGGGATCTCGGTGAAATCGGGCTTGTATTCAGCACGATAGCAGAAAGGGGGACTGTGCACATGGACTGGAGCGGGCCGGAGAGGAGGATTAGAATAGGCCTGTACAGATTCGGAAGGGATGATGTCTCGGGCCATCTCATACAGGCAGTCAACAGGCTGCGCAACGATTTTGACATCTCGGTGGTCGAAATTCCTACACTCACAAGAGACGGTGCCAGGGTAAGAAGGACTGTCAGCTCGTACGAGGGTGCCAGGTTTCATGAAAGATGGATGAATGAGCATGGCGAAGATTACTTCCCGGACGTCCTGTCCGTCCTCAAAGGGGGCAGCTGTGTGCAGGACAGCGTCTACGCCGACGCTCTTGAGGAAATGCAGTCCATTCGTGAAGACTTCGAGGAGGTTATGGAAAGGTATGACGTGCTGCTCTCACCCGCTGTTACTGAAAGGGCGCCGCTTATCTCTGAAGTTCTTGGCAATGAAGCGGATTACAGGAGACTGCTTGACATCACGGAGCTTTTCAATACGACAGGCTCACCGTCCCTCTCATTCCCCGTCCGTGCGGCCAGCGGATTGCCATTCGGACTGCTCGTGTCGGGCGCTTCCGGTCAGGATGCCATGGTCCTCGGCATAGCGAAAAAACTGATGGAGCACAGCTCTTTCAGTTCTGCAGTCTGAGGCAGTGCCTGCAGCCATGCGCTGACTGGCTTAAAAGGGAAGCGCCGGGGGAGTCCTGCGGACTCCTTCAGTCCTCAGGCGAACATGGCCTCCCCGCAGGCCAATCGCCCGCCAGTGCCCTTCCTGTTCACCTGTCCTCACGGATGAACCAGCTGACTCCGGGTCGCGCGGGCAGACAGCATAAGCTTGCAGGTAGACAGCTTGGTCCCGCTTCGTTCCCGGAAGGTCAGTTATCTGGGAGGGCAGCACTGGACTGGACTTCCGCGGCGCTTCTCGGATAGGGTTATCGCCCCTGGCAGCATAAGCTTGAACCATCACATGTTAGACGAAGAGGTTATATACAGCGAAAAATGACACAATTTTGTTCCGTAGATCAGATTTATAGCCAGAGCAGCTGATCGTGTGAATACCGGTGCCGGCCAGGATTCGGCAGCCAGCGCATGTTGCATGAGCCATTAAAGAAATTCTCCCTCCACAGGTGGTGTAAATGTTCCAGTTCAGGCAGAAAGACCTTGCAAAGAAGATTATCCAGAGTATTCAGGAAAGGAACAAGGAATACAGATTCATGCATGTCTGCGGTACGCACCAGGACACTCTTGTCAGGCATGGCCTGGACCAGATGCTTCTCGACTCCGGCATTGATGTCAGGGAGGGGCCCGGATGCCCGGTCTGCGTCAGCACTACAAGGGAAATAGAAATTGCAAGGGAGTTCGTGAGGCACGGGAAGACCGTGGCCGTATACGGCGACATGCTCAGGGCTCCCGGTGTTAAGGGTTCGCTGGAAACAGAGAGGGCTGCGGGCGGCAGTGTTGTGGTGGTCTACAGCATAGAGAACGCTGTTGAATTTGCCCTCTCCCATCCTGAGAAGGAGGTTGTTTTCATGGCTGTCGGCTTCGAAACAACGATGCCTTCCACCGCTGTTATTGTCAGCAACTCGCCTCCGCCGAATTTCTCGGTTTACAGCATGCACAAGCTCACGCCGCCTGCAGTGGAGGGGATTGCCAGGCTTGGAAACGTGAAACTGGACGGCATGATACTCCCGGGCCATGTGTCGGCAATAATCGGCTCGGAACCATGGGAGCAGCTTGCTGCCACATCGGGATTGCCGCAGGTGGTGGCCGGCTTCGAGCCGCTGGACCTGCTGATGGGCATTCACATGCTGATCGGGCAGAAAGAACGGAACGATCCAAAGGTGGAGATTGAGTACGGCAGGGTTGTGAAGCATAGCGGAAATGAGCTGGCGAAGAGGGCCATATACGAGGCTTTTGAGCCGGCGGACACAGAATGGAGAGGCTTCCCGGTACTGCCCGGCAGCGGAATGAAACTCAGGAAGAAGTATGAGGATATAGACGCCGAAAAGAGATATGAGGACATCGTAGCTGCAATGAGCGGCAGGAAATTCCCCGACCCGCCGGGATGCAAATGTGCAGAGGTGATAAGGGGAGAAATATACCCCTGGGACTGCCCGCTCTTCGGAAAGGTCTGCAATCCGGACAGGCCAATCGGCCCTTGCATGGTCTCCTCCGAGGGTGCATGCGCAATCGAGTTCAAGTACGGAAAGATGAGGAACGTCAGGATGAAGGCAGCCTGAAGGTGCTCATGGATGCATGAATGGAGCCTTGCAGAAGGGATAATTGCAACAATATCGGATGAATGCAGCAGGCTCTCTGTGGACAGTGTCAGCGACGTGGACCTGTCTGTGGGCGAACTGGCACAGATAGAACTGCCTGTCCTGAGGGAGGCGCTGAGGAGCCTGAAGAAGGGGACTGTAATGTCCGGCTGCCGCATACATATCTCGCAGGAGAAGACAGCATTCAGGTGCAGGAAATGCGGCAGGAACTGGTCATTCAGCGACAGCAGGAAGGAGCTTGAACCGCTCGGGGACGGTGGCGACAATGCGGTCCACTACATACCGTCAAGCATAAACGCATTCATCAGCTGCCCGTCGTGCGGCAGCCCAGATTTCGATATTTCATCCGGCTTCGGCCTGCGCATCAGTAGATTCAAACCCGGGGGCAGGAGAATTTGACGGAAGGCACCGACCCCAGGGACGGGCTGATAAGGAGGAGACTGGAGGACACCGGCAGTGTTGTCATATTCTCAAGCGGGAAGGGCGGAGTGGGAAAGAGCACTATTGCTGCCTGTTCTGCCTACCTGATGGCAGGCAGCAGAAGTGTCGGCATACTGGACATGGACATTCACGGCCCGTCCATACCCGCGCTCTTCGGCGCCAGGGGCACCGGCTTCAGGGAAAGCAGGGACGGGCTCATTCCTGCAAGGGTGGAGAACATACCGCTGATGTCGATAGACATGTTTGCAGGGGGCAGGGGACTGCCGGTGAGGGGTGCAGGCAAGGTTGAGGCGCTGAAGGACATGCTCGCAATCACAAACTTCGGCCCGATTGACATGCTGGTGGTGGACATGCCGCCGGGCACCGGGGACGAATTCCTGACAGCGCTGGAAATGTTCGGCGACAGGTGCAGCGTTCTCTTCGTGACGCAGCCCAGCGCATTGAGCTGGAATGTGACAAGGAGGGCAGTCGAGATAGCGCTGGAGATGAAATCGGACATTGCAGGCGTAATCCAGAACATGGGAAAAAGATCGGGCAGGATAAGCAGCGACTGCTCGAGGATGCACGTGCCGTCGCTCGGAGCCGTCGGCTACCACAGCTCTGTGGGGGACAGGACAGTCAGGGAGCTGAGAGGAAGCGCGTTCATGCGGGAGCTGAAAAAGGTGCTGGAAAATGCATCACTGCTCTGACGCTTTCGGCGGCTGCATCCCCTCCGCTGATGCAAATATCATTCTGCCACTGGGTGTTCGAGCGTCGCAAGTGCTTCGAGTCTCTTCTGCCTCTCCAAAGCCATGGACTCGCATGATTTTAGGAAACCGTTGAGCTGTTTCAGATTTTCGCCTGAGTTCTTTGAGAAGCCGGCAAACAGCGCTGCTTCCCTGCCGCCCCCTTTCCTGCCCGAGAGCTGGTCGTAGCTGCTGATCAGGTCCTCCTCGACAGCAATCCACTGCAGCAGGTGCTCGATTGTCGCCTCGAGATATCCGGACTTCACTGTCTCCTCTATCTTGCGCGCCTGGCCGACCGTTTCTATATCCACCAGGATCCTCTGCCTGCCCATGTTCTGATCATTCCACAGGTCAGTATTTAATTCCGCCCTCAGGGTATGGCCGGGCCAATAGCGGCTATATGGTTCAGGAACAGGCCTGGAATGAGGCCGGTGAGTAAGCTGAGGAGAAGCAGCGACAGCGGCGCGGCAATTTCCCTGATACGTCCTGTGTGCGGCGGCACTTCCCCTGCCTTGCCGAACACGACCGTGTTGATGACACGAAAGTAGTATCCTATGGAGAGCACAATGTTCGCAACCACCACAATCGCAAGGATGGTGTATACAGGCCCGCCGGCAAGAAGAAGCGACTGGACGATGAGCAGCTCGCTCCAGAACAGTCCGAAAGGCGGCGAGCCCACCATGCCGAGGGAGGAGGACGCATACATGAACGCATGCAGCCTGCTTTTCGCCGCCATGCCCGACAGGCTGCTCATCTCCGTCATTGAGTAGTCTGCGTCATTCTTCCCGGTAAGAAGGAAGAAGTTGGACTTCAGCAGCCCGTGGTTCCATATGTTGAAGACAACAGCAATGAGCCCGGGGATTGAGAATGTTGAAAGGGCAGCGAGCATGTAACCCGTTTGTGCAACGGAGCTGAAACCGAGCATCCTCCTGAGGTTTGTCTGGAGCATAGCACTGAGATTGCCCACAAGCATCGTCACAACCGAGAGAACGATGAGAAGATACTGCGCGCCCTGAAGATACTGGCCCGGATGGCCCGTGCCTGCCATTGCAAGCGGCTGTATGATCTTCACAAGAACGAACATGCCTGTGCCGGTCACCGCTCCGGAGACGAGTGCGGCAACCGGTGTCGGAGCGGCGGAATAAACATCGGGCAGCCATGTATGCATCGGCACAATTGCCGCCTCGACGCCGAAGCCGATCAGCAGCATCGACAGGCCGAATATGCCTGTCTGTGTGCCTGTAATAAGCGGGTCAGAGAGGGATGAAAGGCGAATGCTTCCTGTCAGTGAAAAGACGATTGAAATGCCGTACAGAGACAGTAGGCTGCCCGCAGCTGCCAGGAAGTAGTACTTGATGGATGCCTCGAGAGCAAGCGTTGACTTCCGCCTGAATGAAACCAGCCCGTATGCGGATATGCTCATTCCCTCCCAGAACAGGAAAAGCGAGAGCAGGTCGCCTGCGGAGCTGACGCCTGTGAGTGACAGCAGCATTATGAGAAGAAGCGCGAAGAATGGGCCTGCATTGTCGTCAGGCTTGAGATAGAGGAGAGAATAGTAGCAGATGACGGCACCGACAACAAGCACGGTCACCACTATGAAGACACTGAAGCTGTCAACCAGGTAAAGGGTAGAGAAAGCTGAAGTGCCGGGCGAGATGAATACTGTTCCCGGCGCAGGGCTGTACCAGTTCTGAAGTGTGATTATCAGGGATACAGCAATGGCTGCGAACGCTATTCCACCGACAACCTCCTGCCTTGCCTGGGGGTAGTAATTCTTGCCCATGTCCGCGATGAGTGCAGTCATCGCACCTGCGAACAGGATCATCATTATGTCTGTAAGCCACACTTCACAGGACCCCCGCAAGTGCGAGTATGAAGACGAAGGCAAATGTCAGTGCCAGCAGGATTATGTTGATCCCGAATGACCCGCTCTGAAGCCCGGTTGTTGCCCTTCCGAGGCTGACGACTTTCTTCTGTATACCGCCGTATACCGTGTCGAAACCCATTCCGCCGAGCACAAAGTTCCTGGCGCCCGCGAGGGTCCCTCCCTTCGCCAGGGCCGATGCAATGGCATCGGGGCGCCACATGAAAGCAGCATATGCAACAAGCAATCCCGCTGCAAGTATTGCCAGCTCTTCAACAGCGGCCGAAAGCCACGGAATGCCTGTGTCGTAGAGGGGAACTAAATTCTGCTGGTTGAGCGGTATCCAGGCAAGCGCAGCAAAGCCTGCGAGTATAAGCATCGGCACAACCATGAGTGCGGGCGATTCCTTCGCAGCCAGACCTGCCCTGCTTCTGCCGTGGAACACCCTGAACAATGCCCTGAAACTGTAAAGCGACGTGAGTATTGACGCCGTCACCACAAGTGCAGCAACGGGCAGCCCGAAATCCCCGGCGCCGTAGGTTATCGCACCCTTGCTCCAGAAACCGACCAGGGGCGGCAGCCCGCCCATCGCGAGTATGGAGATGAGAAAAGCGCTGTACGTGTAGCGCATCTGTCTCCCGATTCCGCCCATCTTTTCTATGTCGCGCGTGCCCACTGCTTCTACAACCGACCCGGCCGAAAGGAAGATGAGTGCCTTGAAGAATCCATGGCCAATCAGCAGGTAAAGGGCTATGGCCGGAAGACCAATGCCCACTGCAATAAACATGAAACCAAGCTGGCTGATTGTCGAATACGCAAATATGCGCTTGAAATCTTTCTCGACAAGCGCACCTGTTCCTCCAATCAGTGCGGTGATTATTCCAATTCCAAACACTGTGTAAATGACAGCGCCTGAAGCGGCAAGGAGCGGATACATCCTTA
Source organism: Thermoplasmata archaeon (assembly GCA_021796175.1). Taxonomy (GTDB): domain Archaea; phylum Thermoplasmatota; class Thermoplasmata; order Sysuiplasmatales; family Sysuiplasmataceae; genus JAJZXY01. The sequence goes on along the minus strand of JAJYOM010000042.1, from coordinate 3,812 downwards.
TCAGCAGGTAAACGCCAGCATTCACCATTGTTGCAGCATGTATCAGTGCAGTAACAGGCGTCGGCGCTTCCATGGCATCAGGCAGCCATGTGTGCAGCGGAACCTGCGCCGACTTGCCCATTGCGCCTATTAACATCAGTATGCCCACGATAAGAAGCGTGTTTCCACCAAGTGCAGAGCTGCCCACCGCGCTGAAAACGGAGCCGAATGCGGCCGAGTGCACCGTGGAGAAGATTATCAGTATGGAGACAAGCAGCGAGGCATCGCCAATCCTTGTCATGACGAATGCCTTCATTCCTCCCTTCCTCGCCTCGGGCTTCTCGAAGTAAAATGCTATCAGCAGGGCCGAACAGATGCCCACTATTTCCCAGAAGAAATAGAACTGGATCAGGTTGCCGGCCATCACCAGTCCGAGCATCCCGCCTATGAACAGGAGGACAAGCAGGTTGTACCTGGCCTTGCCGCTTTCATGCCTCATGTATCCGGCGGAGTAAAGGACAATGAAGAACGATATCAGCGATACAAATGCGCCCATAAGTACGGAGATGCCGTCCACATCGACCTGAAGCACAAGGTTTTCCTGGCTGACCCATGTGGAAACACCGGCCGTGTACGGTGCCGTGAAAGCAAGCGCCTGGTAAACGCCGATGACGGCGGTTGCTGCGGCAACCGCGACGGTGAACCAGTCCGCCGCACTCTGCCTTGCCTTCGAAACCAGAGGGGCGAAAGGTGCGGCAGCAAGCGGCAGGAGCCACAGGAGCCATGGCAGGTAGTTCAATGCCTCAGCCTCCTTATCTCCTCGGGATTCAGTGTACCGTAGCGCCTGTGGATTGCGGCTATCAGTGCAAGCCCGACCGCCTCAACGCTTGCACCCACGAGTATCGAGAAGATTATGAATGAATCTCCCATCAGCCGCCGGTCTCCGCCCGCTCCTCCCAGCACAGATGCAAAGAGGGCGAGATTTGCACCGAACAGTACGGCCTGGAAGGACATGACTGACTTGACCATGTTCCTTGAGTATGCAATGAATACAATTCCGATGAAGACAAGCATGGTGCCTGTGACAAGGAAAATGAGCTGCGGACCAATCATCGCCTCTCCTCCGGCAGAAGGTTTGTGACCGTCAGCATCGACGCCGCGAAGACCATTATCAGTATCAGCAGGTCCCACGGCCTGTATGTCCAGATGAAGCCGAGTATCTGCATCGAGGCGCCACCGCCTCCTGCAGGAGTACCGCCCGGGGCGGATGCAAAAACAGCAAATGCGGCAACTGCAACAACAGCCGCACCCGCGGCGATAATCATCAGCTGCGAATTGCGCCTCTCTGTGCCGATGGCCGACTGGCCCGTCATCAGCACAACTGACAGTATCATGACTGAAATCGCGCCTGCGAATGTTATCATTGTCACAAGGCCGATGAGCTCATCGTCGTAGATTGTGAATATGACGCCAAGCACAAGGCTTGCGTAGAAGAGCAGTATGAGAGATGTGGACACCTTCTTTGCAAGCAGGGCTGAGACAACAGTCAGGAGCATCGTGGCGGAGAGCAGTATGGCTACGAGGTCATTCGACAACTTTCAGTGCCTTCTTCATCACGAGGGACTTCTTGTCAAACACTGCAAGCTCGAAGCCCCCCGTAAGCTCCAGAGCGCCGAACCTGCAGTCATCAACGCACTGGCCGCAGGATATGCATGTGTAGAGGTCGAATACGGGCCTCCTGTTCTCTATTTCCCTGTCTCCGATCTTCCTCTTTCCTATTGTGACCATTTCAATGACGCCTGCCGGGCAGCTGTTCCTGCATACACCGCATCCAGTGCACTTTGCCGGATCAATGTCCAGTTTGCCCCTGAACCTCTCTGAAACACTGGCCGGTTCGAAGGGATAACGCACAGTTACCGGACCCTCCCTGACAGTCCTGACCATTTCACTTAATGCCTTGCCCACTCTTCTTCCGGCCATCTTACCGCCCCAGTATCACAGCAAAGCCAAGCTGCACAAGCGCGAGCGGCGTAAGCACGGTCCAGAACAGCCTTGTTGCCTGGTCAATCCTGACCCTTGCCAGCGCAGTCCGTATGGCGAATATGATGAAAGCGACTGTGAGCAGCTTCAGCACAAAGTAGAATGTCCGCAGGGCTGCAACAGCCATCGCCCCGCTGACAAACACCGGTCCCTGAGGGCCCCCGAGGAAGAGCGTGACCGCAAGAGCGGAGAGGAACACATAGCTCAGGTTCTTCGTCAGCTTGACATACGCCAGAGTATTGCCGGAGAATTCGGTCATCCAGCCTCCGACTATCTCGGTGGACGCGCTCGGTATATCGAAAGGCGGCTTCTCAAGTTCGGCCAGCGCGGCTATTATGAAAACGGCAAGCCCCGCAGGAGCCGGGAAGACATACCAGTAACGTGACTGTGCGGCAACAATTCCGCTGAGTGAAAGGCTGCCTGCAAGAACGGCAGGCACAGCCATTGAGAGTATCATCGGTATCTCATAGCTTGTATACTGCACCACCAGCCTTCCCACGGCAACCGTGGAATACCTGCCCGCCGAGGCGTAGCCGAGCATCGCTGCCATCAGCGTCGAGAAGGAGAGTATGAAGAACATGAAGAACAGGTCGAACGGGTTGCTGACTATCGCACTGAGCGCAATGACGGGGACAAAGACAAGACCGGTCGCAGGCGCGGCAAAATATAGCGGCGGTCCCCACCTCAAAATGAACTTGTCAGACTCCTCCGGCACTATTTCCTCCTTGGAGGAAAGCTTGAAGAAATCCGCTACAGGCTGCACTATGCCGAACGGCCCTGCGACAACCGGTCCCCTTCTGCCCTGGACCCTGGCTGCAGTCTTCCTCTCCAGCCATTCAAGCAGGAATGCAAGGACCACAAAAAAGGTCAAACCGGGGAAAAGCAGTATCTCGGCTGCAAGAAGCGGCGTCAATGCGATGCCTTCCTGGAATAGTATTCCATTCCCAGCTTCCGCAGTTCCTCGCCGTTCACTGTCCATTCCCTTTCCCTGTTGACATCGACGACGGCAAGCCTGTCCATGCAGCCGAAACACGGATCCATGCCGGTGAGGACAACAGGAACATCTGCGAGTGTTTGCCCCTTCAGCATTTCAGTCGCAGTCAGTATGTTTGCCATTGTGGGAGTCCTTATCTTGACCCTCGCCGGCCTTATTGTCCCGCCGGATCGTATAAAGTAGAAGAGTTCCCCCCTGGGGGCCTCGACATGGAACATGGCATCCCCTGAGGGCACGACCCTTGGCACTGTGACCTTCACATCACCTGAGGGAAGTCTGGCCATTGCCTCCAGTATGATGCGGCAGGAGTCAGTTACCTCCTCAAGCCTGAGCCGGAGGAGAGAGGCGATGTCGCCGTCAGTGCCGGTCTTGACTTCAGGGACTATTTCGTCATACGCCGCATACGGATCTTCAGCCCTTATGTCCCTGGCAATGCCGGTGCTCCTCAGCAGAGGGCCGACAGGGCAGAGCTTCCTTGCCGTGTCCTGACTGATTTTGCCGACGCCCTTCGTCCTGACAACAAGCGTTTCCTCAGTCCGGACCAGCTCCTTGTAGTATTCCACGCGCTGCATGACAAATTCCATCGTCTTCTTCAGCGGCTCCTGTATGTTGTCAGGGAGGTCCCTCCTTACGCCGCCGAGCGTCGCAAATGACTTGTGGACCCTGTTGCCTGTAATCGCCTCCAGTATGTCAAGAACCCTTTCCCTGTCCTTCCATATCCACATGAACAGCGTGTCAAACCCGGTCCAGTGCCCCACAAGTCCAAGCCATAACAGGTGGCTGTGTATCCTTTCAAGTT
>JAJYOM010000194.1 GCA_021796175.1 Thermoplasmata archaeon | reverse complement strand
CTTGAGCCAAGCAGCAGCGAAGGTTTCTTCTCAAAGTTGACCAATTGCTAATTAACGGCTGCCGGCAAAAGGACAACGGCCTGAACTATTGAAGGAGATTGCAGCAGAACGTTAGAATTGTCATTACCCGAGGCGGTCAGAAGCCCATTCAGAAACTGTTTCCGTAAAAGCAGAGTGACTGAGCTGAGGCACGCATCTGACAGGGGATGTGAGCATGCTGGGAACATTTTTATGCACTCCTGATATTCATGAGATACATATCCATGCTGAACATTTCCGAAGTTCTGGATCGCTCTGCCGAAAAGTGGCCAGACAAGCGGTTCATCATATTCGATGGCAGGGAAGTGAGCTACAGTGATTTCAGAGAGAGGGTGCTGAAATGGGCATCCTACCTTAGGAGGAAAGGAGTGAAGTACGGTGACATAATGGCCGTCTTTTCCAGAAACCGCCCAGAGATGCTTGAGCTGTGGATGGCTGCCTGCCGCCTTGGAGCGGTGTATTCGCCGTACAATTTCAACCTGAAGGTTCCCGAAATCAGAACACTTGTAAGCGATTCACGTCCTTCGCTCCTTTTTTCCGATGTGCCACTACCCGAGGTGGGCGTGGAGGTAATTGAGTTTGATAATATCAGGATTGAAGGCGCGGATGAACGCATTTACGGCACCGCTCCTGATGATCTCGCGACCATTCTCTACACCTCCGGAACAGAGGCGAAGCCCAAGGGGGTGATGAACACTCATCTCAACTGGTACGCGGCACTGCTGAGTTCCGTACACGATCTCGACTGGAAACGGACAGACACATTTCTCATGAGCATACCCGCATACCACGTTGCTGGCCTCTACACCTTCCTCGGTTTCATGAACGTGGGGGCCACGATAGTGCTTGAAAGGATGCCGAATCCCCAGGAGATAGTTGAACTGATAAGGAAATACGAAGTTACATATCTCATCTTCCCGCCGACGCTCTACATAGGCCTGTCCCAGTTTCTCAGCGAACCGCTTCCAAAGGTCAGGAGCTGTATAAGCTTCGGCGCATTCATAAGCGGGACGCAATTCGATGCGGTGTCGAAAATACTACCGGGTGCGCAGTGGAGGAACTATTACGGCATGACCGAGACGACGCCAATGGGGACGACCCTGCAGCCCGAGGATTTCGAAGGGAAGAAGGAGTCTATCGGCAAACCGCACATCAACGTCTCCCTCAGGATTGTCAGGGAGGACGGCACGGATACAGGACCCGGCGAGACGGGCGAAATACTGATGAGCGGTCCGACAGTAGCAAGAGGGTATTTCAATAACGTTGAGAGCACGAGCAACTCGTTCCGTGAGGGGTGGATACACACGGGCGATTTGGCTTTGAGGGACAAAGACGGATTCATTTATTTCGTCGACAGGAAGAAGGACATCATAAGGACTGGTGGGGAGAATGTTTCTTCTGTTGAAGTCGAAAGGGAGATACTCCGAAACAAATCAGTTGCTGAGGTTTCAGTTGTTGGCCTGCCGCATCCCTACTGGATGGAGGCCGCCACCGCATTCGTGACACCTAAGAAGGGGCTGGCTCTGTCGGAGGCCGAGATACTGGCACAGCTCAGCAAGACTCTGGCCGGATACAAGGTGCCGAAAAGGATCGTAACTGTCGAAACGCTACCGCACAATGCAAGCGGCAAGATTCTGAAGAAGGAACTGCGTGAGAAATACAGGGACATCTATATCGGAGAGGGTCAGTGAGGGCTGGTTGCGACGGAGAAAAGAACCCAGGGCAGGACTATCACCGAGACGGACATAGTCATGTTCTCCTATTTTACAGGAGACTGGACATATCTCCATTCTGACAAGGAAGCCGCGGGGAAAAGCGCCTTCGGCGAAAGGATAGCACATGGGTACATGACACTTTCCGTATCGCTTGGCCTCATGGTAAGATCGGGTGTAATCGATCCGGCCGTCTTCAGAGCACTGAAGTCGATAGAGTATGTCAGATTTATCGGGCCGGTGAAGATTGGAGACACACTGACGGTTTTCTACAGCAGCAAAAGAGAGGCATCCCGTCGTGGAACTGTGTGTGTGAAGACGGATGCACACACAATCAATCAGCGGAATGAGACGGTGATGGAGTTCGGGACCACTCATCTTGAAAAGGCTCCCGCAGAAATAAGGTGATGAAGTGAAAACTTACAGAGAAATGAAGGCCCAAGGCTGCAGGGTTGCTGTAGTCGGCACTGGCCAGACGAAATTCGAGGCAAGATACCCCGGCATGACCTATTACGAGCTTGCCTTCGAAGCGGCGACTGGAGCTATGAAGGACTCGGGAGTTGGAATTGGAGACATAGATTCTGTTGTTTACGGAATTTACAACGATCTGTTTGAGAGGCAGATAATGCCGGACACCTATGTCCACGACTACCTCGGTATGTACGGGAAGCCGGGCATCAGGATCACCACTGGAGGAGCCACCGGAGGATACGCCTTCAGATCCGCATACGCCGAGATAGCCTCGGGCCTTTCCGATACGACGCTGCTGATTGGCGTTGAAAAAGCGCAGGACTGTTATGACTGGGCTCAGGGCAAAGCGACACCGGAGGTGCTGAAATCCATCGCGTACAGTGCAGACATGACCTGGGAGTTTCCCCTCGGGACATCCGCTGCATCCTCGTACG
>JAJYOM010000041.1 GCA_021796175.1 Thermoplasmata archaeon | reverse complement strand
CGGAAGAGCTGGAGCGTTATCCCTGTACCTGATGGTCCATATTGATGGGGATTCCTTCACCAGTTCCTCAACTTCGACGAGCTTCAGTCTACCTTCGCGCAATTCCAATCATCTCCCCTATTGAAGAAAAGCCCTCATTTTCCATGAAACGAGAGAGCTCGTCCGCTATCCTGGAAAAGACACCAGGGCCGCCTTCAGACACAGCAGTTCCGACCTGCACAGCACTCGCACCCGCCATGATATACTCCGCAACATCCTCTCCGCTGTATATGCCGCCCACTCCAACTACCGGTATGGTGCAGCGGCCGCATATCTCGTACACTGACCTTAGACCGACGTACTTCACTGCCTTGCCCGACAGTCCACCGACACTGTTGGACAGCACGGGCATACGTAGCCTGGCTGATATTGCCATACCTTTTACAGTGTTGATTGCGACAATCGCATCCGCACCCGCATCCTCCGCTGACTTTGCAAGGGCCGCAACATCCGCAACATTCGGCGTCATCTTTGCCCAGACAGGGATCCGGACGGAGGACCTAACGGAGCGCACAATTGAGCTGACCATCTCGGGAGTGCTGCCGATCTCGGCGCCATAGCCTTCCACATGAGGGCAGCTCAGGTTGAGCTCCACAGCATCGGCACCGTATTCCTGCATTCTGGCGGCAAGAGAGGAGAATTGCTCCTCGTTCGCACCAAATACGCTTGCAATGGTCAGGACTCCGGCTGCCTTTGTCCTGGCCACCACTTCGCCAAAATGCCCGATGCCGGGATTTGGCAGGCCCATTGCGTTGAGCATGCCGCTGTCAAATTCGAACACGGTAGGGTTCTTGTACCCGGCCCTCGGGTCGATACCTATCGACTTTGTGACAACACCGCCCGCACCCGATTTGTATACCCTGATCAACGAACCGGAGCTTTCACCAAGGATGCCGCTTGCAAGCAGCAGCGGGTTTCTGATTCCGAGGCTGCCTACGGCAGCCCTTACATCTGGCCCGGTCACAGTGTGACAGTTAACAGCGCTTGTTATAATAATTATGCAGGCAGCACGGGTAACGACTCAAAGCTGTTCCCGGAGTCGGCTGCGGAAGAGCGGCCTGACTTCTCTCAGTTTGCAGTTGTCTGAAGGTAACCGATTCCGATGTCAAGGTTGGCTATGTTATAGATGGAGAGGTTCAACGTGTCGCCGGTCACGCTGATCGAGTATGCACCCCATGTCACATGCGTGCCGGTGACATCATAACAGCCGTTTCCGACAAATGCAACAAGCGGATTGCTTGTGACGTTCTGCAGCTTGGAAAGCGCTGTTGTGAAGTACTTGGCCCAGGCTGAGGCATAGCTTGTCTGTATGCTCAGGTTGAGAACATTGATCCTGTTGATGCCTTTGTACTGGCCCACTGACAGATTGCTGCCGGAGAAATATGTATTGGTGAGAGAGACAGGACCGTTTCCGGAGAGCGTGAAGTTCTGGCCAAGAAGTGAAATGAGGTTGAGCGCCACTGTGGCGCCCGTGCTTGAGCTGTTGAGGGCGCTTAACTGGGGACCGCTCTGAACTATCGATGCCCTGTGCTGGCTCAGAATGACTGCACCTCCCTGGTATACAAGTGTCTGTGGAGTATAGTACTGATTATTAACTGAAGCAGCCAGAGAACCGCCCACCGTGGCATACTGGGTGATTGAAGTAAAATATGGCCAGCCGAAGGGGGCTGCATCGCCCTTACCGTAGTTCTGCACATAGCCCTTGTCATTATGGCCGGTGAACTGGAAACCGCATGAATTGCCAACGAAGTCAAACATGTTGTTGTATGCGCCGTAGGAAATATACCAGACAGTAAGATTGTTTCCATAACCCAGAAAGTCAATGTTGTTATTGTGTCCGTTGACAGTGACTATCAGTGTGAAATTGTTAAGATGATTGAAATTTGTGCCGAGAAAGACATCGAAGTCGCTGCTGTTGATGTACGATGAGTTGATTACAAGGCAGGCGGTGCTGTGCTGCGGGACATAATAGCTGTTGGGATTCTTGAGCGTCAAAGTGGGGCCTGAAAAACCACTCGTGCTCTGAATAAAGTATGACTCTGCATGCGTCGGGTTGCTCTGGGTACCTGTCATGTTGTCATAAAAGTCGTGCTGGCAGGAGGGCTGGGACAGTGGAAGGCCCAGCTGGTAAGTCAGCGTGGCGGTGAAAGAAGACGATGAATAGGTTAGTGAACCGGTGGTAGGAGATGAGAAAGGCGCTATGCCAGCCGTACCCAGGTTCATTGTTGTGGTGACCGGGTAGGGCCAGTTGCCCGACACAAGGTTGTAGTTCTGCAGCTGGTATGCAGAGAACTGCTCATTGAGCTGCTGCATGTGGTTGTATTCCTGGCTCCTGGCGTAGACCGGGACAAAACCAGAGATGTAAATGGTGATGAACATCAGCACTATCAGCAGAATGAACATCGTCGCTACAGCGCCAGCAACTCCCTGGCGATCGCCGGGGAGACTTTTCCTGTACATGTACGGCCATTTAACCCGCCCATCCCGCTTTTTAATACTGCGCCGAGACTCTCGAAAGTGATAATCTCCTGCGGATGGCATCTTTAATATATGCATTCATTCACATTTTGAAGCGGGTCGCATAAATGAAACTGTATGACACGATGTCCAGGGAAAAGGTCGAATTCAGGCCCCTTTCACCGCCGCGTGTGAACATGTATGTGTGTGGCCTGACGGTCTACGACCATATGCACATCGGTCATGCCCGGACTTTCATATCATTCGACATAATAGCGAAATATCTGGCATACAGCGGCTATAATGTCAGACTGATTGTCAATATAACTGACATAGACGACAAGATCATCGCCCGCGCCGCAGAAAGAGACATACCGGCGCTGCAGCTTTCGGCAGAGTTCGCAGATGAATTCCAGGAGGATATGAAGTCGCTCGGCGTCGGAAGCGTCAGCGAATACGTCAGGGCATCGGACAACATAGAGGAAATACTGGCAATGGTCCGGTCACTCGTCGAGGGTGGTTTCGCCTATGCAATAGACGGAAGTGTCTACTTCGACGTTTCACGCACAAGTGACTACGGGAAGCTGTCAGGCCAGTCCATGGACCAGATACTCGCAGGAGCCAGGGTGGAGGTTGACGAGAGGAAGCGCAATCCCGGCGATTTCGCTCTCTGGAAGGAGGCCAGGCCTGGCGAGGTCAGCTGGGAAAGCCCCTGGGGTCGCGGCAGGCCGGGATGGCATATAGAATGTTCCGCCATGTCCATGAAATACCTCGGGGAGACTCTCGACATACACGGCGGTGGTGAAGATCTCATATTTCCGCACCATGAGAACGAGATACAGCAGAGCGAGTCCCTGACTCACAAGGAGTTCGCCAGGTACTGGATGCACTGCGGCCTGCTCAACACAGGCGGGGCGAAGATGTCGAAGTCTCTGAAGAATTTCAGCACGGTCAGGGAGACGCTCAGACAGTTCCCGGCCGAGACAGTCAGGTTCTTCTTTGCAAACAGCCTTTACAGGAGGCAGATAGACTTCAGCGACGCATCGCTGCAGGAAAGCGATCAGGCAAGGAGGAGGCTGGAGGGGTTTGTGCTCTCTCTCCATACTGCCGGGGGACATGGCTCCGGAGACGATCTGGCGGCCAGGCTGGAGAGTGATTTCAGGCAGTCGATGGACGACGACTTCAATACAAGGGATGTAATTGCATCACTCTTCACCAATCTCAGGGAGGCGAACAGGCTCAGGGACGAGGGCAGGCTGTCCGCGGATGGCGCCGGAAAAGTGCTGGCTGCTCTCAAAAGAGTAAACGGCGTACTGGGCATCATCAGGCAGGAGTCCTTCAGGAGGGACGGACTGGAGAAAGAGGTGGAGGATCTCATACAGGAGAGGGAGAGGGCAAGAAAGGAGAGGGATTACGGCAGGGCGGATGATATCCGTTCCAGGCTCATTGAAATGGGCATAGTGCTGGAGGATACCGCCGAGGGTGTAAAGTGGAGAAGGAAGTAGATATCATTCGTGTGCAAAGTGGAACACCATGGCATCGCCTTCCCATCCCCTCGGGTTGACGAAGCCGAACCTTTCGAACTGGACCGGCACGTTCAGCGGTATGGCTGCAACATTGGCCTCCGCCAGCCCCTCTACCCGGCTGCCGTCCGGCATGATGACCCTGCATTTCACGCTTCCCGTTGAGGGTACCCACTGGATGCGCTGCAGGTCCCGGTTCTCCTTTCCTGTGAACTCCGATTTCCCGGCACGCAGAACAACATTACAGAAGTCCTTCAGCCTGACTTCACTTCCACCGAATGAGCGCATGTCGGCAGAAGACACATATACGCTGTTACCTGCCTCTATGAGCCTGCGCCCCTTCTCAGGATGGTCCGGATGCAGGTAACTCTCAACGACGCTGTTTCCGTCGAAGCCGGAAATCGATATCAGCTGCGGCTCGTCGACAAAGAAATATCTGTTTGCCTCGGGCTCGAGCAGCCTCCTGTTCTCTGAATAGACTGAATCAATGGGCACCTCAATGTCGGCGAGGCTCATCCCCAGGCTCAGTATAAAGTTCCTTATCGCCTCGGGCCTGAACCCCCTGGCTGCAAGCGACTGCAGGCTCCATGTCCTGGGGTCGTCCCAGCCGGTATAGGCCCCGCTCGCCACCTCCGCTCTTGATTTGCTCTTGCTTATCTTTACACCCTTCAGCCTTAGCAGGCCGAAGTGCTCGAATACGGGACCCTTTAAACCCATTCTGTCCCATATGAAATTCTCCATCATGTCCTCCATGACGAGTTCCTTGCCCCTGATGACATGGGTCATCCTGAGTTCAATGTCATCGACAGCCCACGAGAACTCGAGCATCGGCCACACCCTGTACTTTGTGCCCGTCCGGGGATGGACCCTTTCGGATATCCTGCACAGCACCCTGTCCCTGAAGGCAGGGTTTCTGTGCCTCATATCCGTCTTTGCCCTCAGCACTGCTTCACCCTCGCGGTACTCACCGTTCACCATCATCTTCCAGTAGCCGGTGTTCTGCTGCACTGTGTGCGACCTGTGCACGCACTCGCTTCCCTCTTCCCTGTTCTTCCTCAGTGTTTCGGCATCGCACATGCAGACATACGCTATGCCTGCGTGTATGAGCCGTTCGGCCCACGTATAGAATATGTCCAGCCTGTCTGACTTGTAGTAAACACCTTCCCACTTGACGCCAAGCCACTTAAGGCCCTCCTCTATCAGGCTGTACGACTCGACATCGGGAAATTTCTCCTCCGAGCCGATTGTGTCGTCGAATACAAGCAGGAGCTTACCGCTGTATTTCCTTGCATACTCGTCGTTCAGTATGAACATCCTTGTGTTGCCTATGTGCGGTGCGCCCGACGGGTAAGGGGCCAGCCTCACAGTGAAACCCGGACCTGCACCATCCAGTTCCCTCAGCCTGGAAACCTTCTCTTTCTTCTCCCTGACAAGAAGCTGGGGCGCGAGCCTCTGAAGCTCAATCTCCTGTTCCATCACTGTGAGCGTGTTCACCCTCCTCACAGCTTCCTCGGCGAGCTTCAGTGCATCGCCTACGGGAACACCCTTCAGCTTCGCCATCAGCCTTCCCAGGACTGACTTGACTTCTGCGGTGCCTTCGTGGGCATACGCGTTCTGCAGTGCGGCGATGAATGCCTCTTCAGCCTGGCCGTCGCTCATAATAACGTGAAACGGTACAGAAGGGCATTTCTTAATGCTTCCCCCCGTTGGGCAGCAATGCGGACGGGCAGCACTGTGCAAAGCTAATAACATGCTGCTGTCCTCTACGTCCGGATGAAACTGAGTTTCATAAGGGAAGGTGTCATTTCCGAGAGGCTCTACCAGGAAAATATAGCCCGGGTGGCCGCGAAGGAATCCACACTCGTTGTCCTACCAACAGGGTTGGGGAAGACTGTCATCGCGCTGAAGGTTATTGACAGTGTCCTGTGGACTGAGGGCGGGAGAGTACTTTTCATGGCTCCGACCAAGCCGCTTGTGGAGCAGCATTTCGCATTCCTGACTGAGAAGCTTTCCCTCCCTGAGGGGGAGATAGCTGTCATGACAGGTGAACTCAGCCCTGAGCACAGACACGATTGGTGGAAGAAGGCGAGGATTGTTGTTTCAACGCCGCAGGTGGTTGAAAATGACATATTGTCCGGCAGCGTCTGGCTCAGGGACTTCTCACTCCTTGTATTCGATGAATGCCACAGGGCTGCAGGCGAGTACGCTTATGTTCACATAGCAGGCATATACGGGAAAGAGAAACCGGAGGGGCTGGTCCTGGGAATGACTGCATCCCCCGGCAGCGATTTGCAGGCAGTCGAGAACATCTGTCAGACACTGGGAATAAAGAGAATAGAAGCGAGGACCGAGGACGACCCTGATGTAGAACCTTACGTCCAGGACATTGCGGTCCGCTGGATAGAGGTCAAGCTGCCGGAAACGCTGAGGCGCATTTCATCGGAACTGCGGCAGATGCTGGCCAGGCGGGTTGATGCACTGAAAAGAATGGAATTCCTTGCGGAGGATTTTGGCGGCACGACAAAGGAGCTGCTGGGTGCTGGAAGAAGGATAAGCGACGAGCTCGCCTCAGGACACAGGAACAGGTCGATGTACGATGCGCTGAGGATACAGTCCGAGGCGATCAAGATAGCACATGGCATAGACCTGGCAGAAACCCAGTCCGTGCATGCGCTCCGGAAGTACATTTCAAAACTAATGGATGAGGCGGCAGGGAAGAAGTCTAAGGCGTCTGTTTCAATTGTTTCTGATGAACACTTCAGGACCGTTGAGCAGCAGCTCAGTGGAGTGACCGCGGAACATCCGAAGATGGAGAAGGTGAAGGAAACTGTTGCGGGCCAGTTCCTCAATAATCCGTCGAGCAGGATCATGGTCTTCACACAGTACAGGGACAGTGCCGATGCAGTTTACGCAGCCGTTTCATCGATGACGGGGGCGCGGCCGCTGAAACTCATTGGGCAGAGCGCCAGGGGTGGAAAGAAGGGACTGAAGCAGAAGGAGCAGATAGATGTCATAAACAGGTTTGCCTCGGGAGAGGCGAATGTTCTCATCAGCACCTCAGTCGGGGAGGAGGGGCTTGACATCACCTCCACCGACATGGTCATCTTCTTCGAACCGGTGCCGTCGGAGATACGGACCATACAGAGGAAAGGGAGGACCGGAAGACTGAGGGCCGGCAAGGTAGTTGTCCTTATAACAACAGGGACGAAGGACGAGGGCTACTACTACTCCTCAAAGAGAAAGGAGAGGGCGATGAAGGACGCGCTGATGAGCCTTAACTGGAAGCTTCAGGGAAGGACTCCCCGGCAGAGGGAAGTGCCGGAGAAGCAGAAGAAGCTGTTCGACTTCTGACCTGTGTTCAGTTCCAATTGAGTATGCGCTTCTTCACCCAGCCCATGATTGAGTCATATATCCTTGGCGTGGTCAGGAAAACAAGGAAGGCGCCCCCGGCAGACTGGACGAACGTGCTGAAGAGGTATGTTCCTATCGGGACACTGATACCCAGACCTATGCCTATGCTCCGTGTCGCGATGAATGTATTGTACCATTCCGCATAGTTGAATGCGAAGTAGTAGAGAGACCATGCGATAGCCCAGAAACCCATTGAAAGGGATGCAATGCCCAGTGTCCTGATCAGGAAAAGTCTGTAGGAGGTCATCGCTGCAAAGTAGCCGGACAGCACACCAAGGGAGCCGTAGATGAAGAAGTAGTATGCGAAATTGTGCAGCGAGCCCGGGAAGAACACATCGATCAGGCCGATTGCCACACCAAGCAGTATGCCCAGCCAGTAGCCCGCCCTGCCGTCGAATCTGCCATAATAGCGGAGGCTCGCAGCGTGTATCCTGGAAAATGTTGCGAAACCGCCACTGGCTTGTCCGGATTCGTCAACTGCCATCTGAGTTCATCCCGCTGGACTGGCCATTTCACTCGATGGATATGACGGTGCAACGGCCATTCTGTATTTGCTATTGAGAATGGCACCATATTTAATCCTATTGCAGAATAATTCCTGTCGGACGGCATCACTGCACGGTCCGCCCCGGAATATGTATTAAAGCCATGCAGCAATCATGCTGTCTGCTCCTCAAGGGCTGCGAGTCTGACCTAAATGCTGTACAGGGAAGTAGCTGAATTCTATGAGAAGGTCGAGGCGACAGCAAAGAGGCTTGAGATTACCGCTCTGATTGTCGACATGCTGAAGAAGTCCGGATGTGACGAGATAGCAAATGTCGTCTACATGACGCATGGCAGGCTGTTCCCTGACTTCTTCCAGGAAAAGATAGGGATGGCCGAGAAGATGGCGCTCAGGACGCTGGCCGCAGTCTCACGGGCCGATGCCGCAGGGGTCGAGTCAATGTACAAGGAAAAGGGGGACATCGGAATCGTCGGCGAAGAGCTCATGTCCAGGGCGTCCGTCAGCAGTCTGGGCGGAGGCGAACTCACAGTCAACGGCGTTCACGAAATGCTGTCGGAGATCACCGGAGCGACGGGCGCTGGTTCTCAGGAGCAGAAGGTCAGGATGCTGGCCAATCTGCTTTCCTCCTCGACGCCCAGGGAGGCGAAGTACATCCTCCGCATAGTCATAGGAAAGATGAGAATCGGCGTTGCGGCGATGACGCTTGTGGAGGCGCTTGCAGTCACATTTGCCTCCAGGGCGGACAAGGATGAAGTCGAGAGGGCATACAACATAACAAGCGATCTGGGGGCTGTGGCCACAATGCTGTGCACGGATGGAATTGCCGGCCTGAGGAAACTGAAGCTCAGGGTAAATGTGCCGGTGAGGTCCATGCTGGCGGAGAGACTCCCGGGAATCAGCGAAATACTGGAGAAGATGGGAGGGAGGGCCGCATTCGACTACAAGTATGATGGACTGAGGATGCAGGCACACATAGACCATGGAAAGGTCCGCCTGTTCTCAAGGCAGCTCGAGGAGCTGACCGGACAGTTCCCTGAAATGGTTGAGGCGGTGGCGGAGGCGTTCAGGGGGAAGACAGGCATCATCGAGGGCGAGTGCGTCCCGGTGGACACGAACACCGGCGAGATCCTTCCGTTCCAGGTAGTATCAAGGCGCAGGGGAAGGAAGCATGCTGTCATGGAGGCTGTGGAGGAGTTTCCAGTTACGCTGTTCCTATTCGACCTCCTTCTGTATGACGGGGAGGACTACACAGGCAGGCCATTCAGCGAGAGGAGGAGTAAGCTTGAGGAGTCTGTTGGAAAGAGCGAGCGCGTGAAGACATCAACGATGATTGTTACAGACTCGGTTGAAGAGGCGGAAGCTTTTTTCTCCCAGTCGCTTGAGTCCGGATGCGAGGGGATTGTTGCAAAATCTGTGTCCGGGGATTCTGTCTATCAGGCCGGCGCCAGGGGCTGGCTCTGGATAAAGTACAAGAAGGATTACAAGGCCGAAATGATTGATACAGTCGACCTTGTTGTTGTCGGGGCATTTGCAGGAAGAGGAAGGAGGAGCGGAACATATGGCGCTCTGCTTATGGCGACTTACAACAAAACGAAGGATGTCTTCGAAACTGTTACAAAGCTGGGCAGCGGTTTCGACGACGAGACGCTTGCGGCGCTGCCGGAAATGCTGAGGCAGTATTCGCTGGAAGCCAGGCATGCATCTGTGGAGAGCAGGGCTGTCGCCGACTTCTGGTTCAGGCCCGGACTCGTTCTGGAGGTTCTAGGAGCCGAGATCACGCACAGCCCTGTGCATACCTGCTGCTGGAATGAGGTAAGAAAGGATTTCGGCCTCGCCATCCGATTCCCCAGGTTCACGGGCAACTTCAGGAAGGACAAGGGTGCCTATGATGCCACAACCAGCAGGGAAATACTGGAGATGTACCGCATGCAGCTCAAGAAGACAGATTGACTCACCTGTTTTTCCCCAGAAGCATCGCCGGTATGTCGGTAGGCAGCGTTGCGACGCTGACGCCGGCCGACTCCAGCGCCTGTATCTTGCTTTCTGCGGTTCCCCTGCCCCTGTTGATTATCGCGCCAGCGTGTCCCATCCTCTTTCCCGGAGGGGCGCTCCGGCCGGCTATGTATGCGTATACAGGCTTGGTAACATGCTCGCGTATGTAGTCCGCAGCCTCCTCCTCCGCCGTTCCGCCGATCTCGCCGACCATGACGATCCTCTCGGTCCTGCTGTCCTCCTCGAACCGGGACAGTATCTCCACAAAGTTCGATCCGATTATTGGATCGCCGCCAATCCCGACGCATGTCGTCTGGCCGATGCCGCTCTCGCTAAGCGCGTTTACAATTTCGTATGTGAGTGTGCCGCTCCTTGAAATGACTCCCACATCTCCCCTTGCGAACATCTTGGATGGCATTATGCCCACCTTTCCGAACTCGGGGGAAGTGACTCCTGGACAGTTCGGCCCGATTACTGTTGTGCCTTTCAGCTTTGAATAGCTGACGAACTGCATTGCGTCCAGGAAAGGTATGTGCTCGGTGATAACCACAACGAGCTCAAGCCCCGCATTCACTGCCTCGAAGACTGCGTCCTTTGCAAACCTGGCCGGCACGAATATGCATGAAGTGTTCGCGCCGGTCTGTGCCGCTGCTTCGGCCACTGTATCGTAGACAGGCACTCCGTCGACATCAGATCCGCCTTTCCCCGGCGTGACGCCTGCAACCACCTTCGTCCCAAACTCCCTCATTGACTTTGCATGGAACTGGCCCTGGTGACCGGTTATCCCCTGCACGACAACTTTCGTGTCCGGTCCGACTATTATCGCCATCAGCTCACCGCCGCCCTGACCGCCTTCCTTGCTGCATCTATGAGATCTGTGGATGACTCAATGCCTATCTCCCTGAGTATCTCCCTGGCTATGTCGTCGTTTACACCGCGTATCCTCGCAACAATCGGTATATCCAGGCCAATTGTCTTCACAGCCTCCCTGACACCGGTTGCAACCGTATCGCACTTGGTGATTCCGCCGAATATGTTCAGGAAAATGACTGCCGGCTTCGCATCCTTCATCAGCGCAAGTGCCATTGTAACTTTCTTCGGATCGTCTGTCCCGCCAAGATCAAGGAAGATGCCTGCTTTTCCGCCGTTTATTGTCAGTATGTCGAGTGTGGCCATTGTCAGCCCTGCCCCGTTTGCTATGACTCCTATGTTGCCGTCCAGCTGGACAAATGCGATGTCCTCCTCCCTTGCCCTCTGCTCCAGCGGTGTGAGATCGTCGGTGTCCTCGGAGAATTCAGGGTGCCTGAACAGGGCATCGTCATTGACTGTTATTTTCGAGTCAGCTGCTATGACTTTCCCGTCCTTTGTCACAACCAGCGGGTTTATCTCGGCAAGCTCGCAGTCCTCCGCAATGAACATCGTGTAAAGGCTCACTGCAAGTGCATCCACCTGCTTCATCAGCTCATCAGCAAGCCCGAAGCGCGACTTCAGTATCTTCGTTATGAACGGGGAGTAGCCGAACGGAGGAACTGAAACCATTGTTATTTTATCATGCGGAACGCCCTCTATCTCCACACCTCCATCTGCACTCGCCATGAGCAGAACTGACCTGGAGCTCCTGTCGATCGT
>JAJYOM010000193.1 GCA_021796175.1 Thermoplasmata archaeon | reverse complement strand
TACGGTGACACCTACTCCACAACGTCCGCTTCAAGTGCGAGTTATTCACTCGGGAACAGTGGTCAGGGATATGCATACCCGTCCGTTGTCTACTGGTGGAGGGTAAGGTATTCTCCACCCAATGGCGTGATGCCGAGCATATATCCTCACGATTCACTCACATTTGATGCTTCGGGAGAGGCAGGGACATGGTCTGTCACAGTCTCTCCCTCAATACCGCCATCGACCCAGAGCACATCTGGCAGCAGCCTGACCTTATACCATCTCCGCTCGAGGAAGGATGGGAAACACGGTTACTGGAAGGAACACCAGTCGCTGCAGCGAAGGCCGAGAGTCCTCGGCATTCACAATGTGGACATGTTCCTGACGCGCAACATGTGCACAATACTTGCCGCAGCATTCAACAGGCTGCAGCATGGCGTGAAGGATCATCTCTCATCCGTTGCCTACCTGAAATAGCAGCGGGGGTGCGGCACCCTCGCACCCGAATATGGGGAGTATGAGAACGCATTTCCATCAGCATAGAGGCAAAGACATTGTGACTCGCTGTTTCTACCGGGAAACACCTGTAATTAGAAAGACCCCTCCGCGGCAGTTGCGCAATTTATATAGAGAATTGAAGCTTATCCGAAACCATGGTTCAAGAGCAAGCGAAGGTAAAGGATCTGAGGGGATTGCAGTGCCCCATGCCAATCATGGAGACAGCAAAGGCTGTCAAAGAGGCACAGGTTGACGAATTACTGACTGTTCTTGCAGACGATCCTGCCGCAAGATCAGACTTCGAGGCATGGTCGAGAAGGACTGGCCACTCGCTTGTAGCTGTCAACGAGCACGGCAAGTACACTGAATTTGTGATCAGGAAGACACACTGACTGCTGCCGGGCAGTCACATGGAAATGACGCTGCCGGCGGACAGCAGGACTTTCTCAAAACCTTCCAGATCCATTTTCTGCAGGCGCGATGGTGCGGTGAACCCTGTTTCAAGCACGCTGACAGCCATACCGTCGGTCGCACACATGAACCAGTCCTGCTCTGCCATGTAGGCTGCCTGGCCGATCAGCACGATTGTCATGCCCTTACTTTCATGGATTGAGCGGAATATATTCCACCATGAAGACTCCTTCTCGACTGAACGGCTTATCACAGCCAGTTGCCCGCCGCTCAGAAAACCACCACCTTTGCGTCCTGGAGCATGCCGGCGAACTCCTCATCCGCCAGCGGCATGAACCCCTCCACCGACGCGGCGGGGGCGAGCCTCTGCCTTGAACTGTCAAGGAAATATGTGCTCATGCCGTCGAAGCCGGACAGTCTCGCGAGCGTCCTGAGGCCGAATCTGTATCCCCTTCCCTCAAGGAGCGAAAGGACACCGCCGTCAACAAGAACAAAGTCGACTGTGTGGCCGAGTCCGCTGAACATCATTGCCGAACGTTCGGCCTCCTGGAAGTACGCCCCCTGCATGGGCGGATGAGTAAGCACTATGACCACTCTCACGGACTACACCTCCGATGTGAAGTTGAGCAGCACATCGCACCGCTCGGTCATTTCAACAAGATCCTCGAGCGTGCCAAGCCTCGCGGATTCTATGACAGCGTCAACGCCCCTGTAGGTTGCACAGGTGCTGCATGCAGTAATATCCAGCCGCTCGTCCCTCATCCTGGATACGACAGTTTCAACCCTGTCCGATATCAGCCTCGCCGATGCGTTGTACACACCGTCGCCAAGCAGGAAAATGCGCACATCGTTCCCGGACGCACGGAGGGATGTTGCCAGTGCGAGCACATGCTCGCTGCTGTCATGCTGTACCGGCGAAGTGAAAAGCAATATGCCGACCATCATTTCAGCACCGCGCCCCATCCATCCCTTGTGCAGACATAGGTGGTGCCGTCGATCTCCACAAGGCCGCCGAGATCCACCTCTCCCTCGAAGAACAGCCTGTTGAGAAGCGCCGCCGCCTGCGGCGGGACCGCCCCCGTATCGGAGGGTGGAAGTTTCATCGGATTCCCTGTCCTGGCAATTACCCTCGCCTGCATTTCAGGCACCCCTGTATATCGCCTTCTTCGGCCCTGAAATATCAAGCAGCCTGAAGCGCATGCTCCTGGCTATATCGAACAGCTCCTTTCTCCTGTAGAGTTCAATGTCCCCCCTGTCCGCCAGCGCCGACACAGCAGGATCAAGTGGAAGGGAACCCATATACTCGATGCCGAGTTTCCTGCTGATGTCCTCGGCCCCCATCCTGCCGAAGACATTCAGCCTGTTGCCGTCGGGCAGCTGGAGGTATGACATGTTCTCCACAACACCCATGACCGGTGTCTTCAGCTCATGCGCCATCTGCACCGCCCTGGAGACAACCGTGTTTGCAATAAGCTGCGGGCTGGTGACGAACATCACGCCGTCAGGCTTCAGCGACTGGAATACGGTGAGCGGTGCATCCGAAGTTCCGGGCGGAAGGTCCACGAGCATGTAGTGCAAATCTCCCCAGTCAGTCTCGGCGAAAAGGCCGCGTATTGCACTGTTGATCAGCGGTCCTCTCCAGACAAGCGGCGTCTGGAACCTGTCCATTATGAGGTCTATGGACATCACCCTGATTCCCATCGCCGTTGTGAGAGGCTCCATTTTTCCGTCCTCCCCGAGCTTCGGGAGCTGTGTGAGGCCGAACATCCTGGAA
>JAJYOM010000040.1 GCA_021796175.1 Thermoplasmata archaeon | reverse complement strand
AACACTTTTTGCAATGTCACAGGTCGGCGGCTGATCCCGCGGAGCAGTTGTTACCGGCAACCCAACTCCTTTTAGCATCGTGTGTATTCCATGTTACATGGCAGCCGGGCTTTCCTACTACAAAATAAGTATGCCGCTTCTGACCCCGTTCACCACAAGCTTCGGGACTCAGACTGAACGGATAGGGTATATATTCAGGCTCGCGTCCGGCAGTGTCACGGCTTATTCTGAGTGCGTGACAGGTGAAGAACCGCACTACAGCTACGAGGACAACGAAACTGCGATGCATGTCATACGCAACTTTTTCTCCCCAATGATTGCCGACCTTCCGCAGCCGCGTGTATTCATGGAACGCGCTTCAGTCATCAAAGGTCACAATATGGCTAAGGCGGCGCTGGAGATGCTGCTCTGGGACTATCACAGCAGGGCGGAGGGGATTCCACTCGCGAGGAGACTTGGCGACTCAAAGGGACATGCGGATGTTGGAATATCCATCGGCATGGACTCTGTACAGGACATGGTGAGACGCATTGGCTCAGCGGTAGAAAAGGGGTACAGGAGGATCAAGGTCAAGGTGGAAAAGGGGAAGGAGTTCGGCATTCTGTCCGCAGTCAGGGACTCATTCCCGGACATAAAACTCAGCGCAGACGCAAACACCGACTACACACTGAAGGATGCGGAGCTCCTGAAGAGGCTTGACCGCTTCAACCTTGTCTATATGGAACAGCCTCTTGGCCATGACGATCTTCTGGATCACTCCAGGCTCGCAAGGCAAATGGCGACACCGATTTGCCTTGACGAGTCAATAACCGATTCCGCAAAGGCGGAACAGGCTTTTGATATGGGCGCATGCAGTGTGATCAACATAAAACCGGGAAGGGTTGGTGGATTGACCGAATCGCTGAAGGTCGCCTCTGTGTGCGCTGAACGCGGAGGTCACTGCTGGGTCGGCGGCATGCTGGAAACCGGAGTCGGTCGCGCATTCAATATCTCGCTCGCAAGCCAGGGTAACGTGGATTATCCCGGTGACACATCGCCTAATGACAGGTATTTCTCCAGGGATATCGTGGATAATCCGTTCCACATGGTGGATGGCAGGATCAGGCCAAACGACGGTCCCGGAACCGGCATTGTTGTGAACGGTGCCTATCTGTCCAGCGTATCGCTTGAGCAGGGATCGCTGCTTAAACCGTAGTGCGATGCTGCGGCTGCTGTTCGCACTGCTGACATCCCGGCTGGAAGACAGTTCACCCCTTGAGTTTCTCGGCAAGGAAATCGGCGCATCTGCCGAAGCCCTTCCTTGCATTTGCTGTCTTGGTGAAACCGTGCCCTTCGTCATCGAATATCATGTATTCGATGCTCCTTCCGTTATCCCTCAGACGCTGCACCATCTGATCCGATTCGGCTTTCACCACCCTCGGATCATTTGCGCCCTGCACTATCAGCATATCCGCCCTGACATCCTCAATGTAAGTGATTGGCGAGCGTTCCATCAGAAAATCCGATTCCTTCTCCGCATCACCGACCCATTCCTTCATGAACCTCTGCCAGAAAGGCGGTACAGACCTGCAAAATGTGACAAGATTGGATGGTCCGCAGATGTCCACTCCTGCCTTCCAGTATGACGGCAATCTCGAGACGCATGAGAGTGTCGCGAAGCCGCCGAAACTGCCTCCGAAGACGCCAAGCCTGCCTGCATCGATATCCTTCCTTGATTTCAGCCATCTGGCTGCACTGTCGAAATCCCTGAGCTCGTTTCCGCCCCAGTCCCTGTGTATGAGTTTCTGATATGTCTTTCCGTATCCGGTGGAACCTCTCACATTTGGGCACAGGACAGCTATCCCTGATTTCTGAAGGAACTGGTAAAGTCCTGAGTAACCCCAGCCGGGCCTTTCCTGTGCCTCCGGACCGCCGTGTATTGACAGCACTGCCGGCGATTTCCCTGATTTTCCTGCAGGCGGGTAGTAGAATGCCGGTATGTCCCTTCCATCGAACGACTTGTAATGCACAAGCTCCGGACTCGGTATTCCTGCCGGTACGCCGCCAGCCATGCTCTCGGTTACAAAGCCGTTTTTCCCGGACTTGATATCGTAGAGTAGTATTTCCGGCGGTGCCGCATCTCTTACCCACACCATGCCAAGCCTCCTGTCCTTCGCGTCAATCTCTATGCCTGAGAAATTCACCCAGCCTTTCTTCGGCAGCCTGAGCTTCGAATGCTTCCCGCCCGGTCTGCACTCGTAGACCTCTGAATAGCCCCCGTTGTTTATCACGTAGAACACACGGTTGCCCGACGCTGAGGAACACACTGCTTCAACGTCATGCCTGCCTGCGTAGATTTTGGAGCTGCTTCCACTGACAGGGTCATACAGCAGCAGTTTCCTGAACTCGCTGCCGAGGTCAGTAACAAGCAGGATCCTTCCGTCTGCGGTCCAGCCAGCGGCATATACAATCGCCTCTTCTTTATGTGGCAGTATCTCAGTCGTCTTCTTCCTTTTCAGATCGTGGAAAAATGATCTTACATCCGTGTTGCTGAATTGCTGAACTGCCTTGAAGCGCCGTCCTGAGTGGTCCCACGATGCATCACCCCAGAGGTAACCGGTCTCAAGCGGCATCGACTCCCTTCCTGCTTTCAGGTCTCTTACAACAATGTCAAAATCAGTTCGAGTTCTTGCGTTGCTTGCATAAAGAAGTCTGCTGCCCGCTCCGTCTAAAGCACCTTCGTTGAGCATGTATGTGATTTCCCTGTCAGAGGTCAGTGCGTTCATTTCGCCCCCTGAAGATGGAATTGTAAACAGCTGGTAATGTTCGTCTCCGTTCTTATCCGCCATGAAATAGATACGCCTCTCATCCCGGGTCAGTGAAATTCCCCTGACAGTCCAGTCGCTGAATGCAGTCAGCATTCTCTGGTAACCGGGTGAGAGTCCGCCTGCCATGCTCTGTCTCCATATGTTGAATTGGCCGCTGATATCAGATACATAGATTATGTCGCCGCCGGAAAGCGGCCTTGCACTAGAATAATGGAAATATTGTGTGAAACGCTCATAATTCAGCTTGTTCGAAAAATCACTTTTTTCTTCCATGCAGCTGAATTTCTGTGAAGGGTAAAAATGTTTCTAGACCAGCTCCGCGGCAGAGCCAGGGTTCGATGCCTGCTTTCCAAATTGCGACTGCGCATTGCCGGCGCCCAATATTACACCGAGTCCGACTGCAATAACCGGTCCGAACGAAACAACCGCCATCCTAAATGCCAAATCTCTTTCAATGTTCAAATGCAGCTGTCAGGCAACAGAGTCATACTGTTTCGCGGCCTGCAGCTCCAGAATTCAATTTTCCTGACTGTCGCAGGCACAGTTCCAGCCGATGCGGGTACCTGTGATCATAAAGGAATTACAGCTAATTATTTTCAAAACAGCAGCCAAAGCGGATTCTCAAGTTCTGCATAGCAGTCCTGATTTTATCTGTCAATCATGTGTCCATTGGCCGGACCGGCAGGTTGCATCATTTACTGCTCTGTGAAATAATAGAAAATCTGGACGGCTGTTCTGAATTGGGGTGCAAAGGTTTTATGAAGTCAGATACACATATTTAAATATGTAAATTTATTATTTTGACACTGTGCAGAATGACAAATTGATGTCCAATGGATCTGCAGATCCTGCAGTTGATGTACTTCGCAACCTGTCTATGCTGGACAAACTGCTCCCTGTCTGGATATTTGCGGCCATGATACTTGGAGTCAGCCTTGGGTACTTCCTGCCCGCGAGCGGAAGACTGATAGACTCTGTCCAGATAGACTCCATTTCGCTGCCGATCGCCATCGGCCTCATATGGATGATGTTTCCACCGCTCGCGGCGGTGAATTACAGGCGCATACGCAAGGTCAGCCATACTGGCAGGATGCTCAGTATCTCAATGGTGCTCAACTGGGTTGTCGGCCCTTTTCTCATGTTTGCGCTCGCGTGGATATTCCTTCCAGGGTTGCCCGCCTTCAGGAACGGTGTCATACTTATTGGTCTTGCGCGCTGCATAGCGATGGTGCTCGTATGGAACATGCTGGCCGGAGGGAATAACGAGTACGCCGCCCTGCTTGTTGCGATGAACGCGCTGTTCCAGATAGTTTTCTACTCGCTTTACGCATTCCTTTTCATAAATGTACTTTCCGGCTATCTGGTAACCGGTGCAGGGACTGCAGCTGTGCATGTGAATCCTATCACAGTTGCCTGGAATGTGGCCGTTTTCCTGGGCGTCCCATTCGCTATGGGCATTTTCACCAGGGCATATCTTACTCGCAGTAAGGGGAATGACTGGTATGAAGAGAAATTCATTCCGAGACTCAAGCCCACTGCGCTGATAGGACTCCTTTTCACACTTGTGATAATGTTCAGTCTGGAAGGAAGGGAGATACTTACACTTCCAATAGATCTATTGAGCGTTGCGGTCCCGCTTCTGGCCTACTTCATACTGATGTTCGGCCTATCCTATCTCATTTCATGGAAAGCAGGGCTCAACTATGAAGAAACAGTCACTACTTCGTTTACTTCTGCGAGCAACAATTTCGAACTTGCCATTGCAGTTGCTGTTGGAGTGTTCGGTATAACTTCGGGCCAGGCATTTGCTGCCGTCGTCGGGCCACTTATTGAGGTTCCCACAATGATCGGTCTGGTATACCTTTCGATTCGCTTGAAAAAAGTATTGTTCAGTGGCCGGCACCTCGCAGGTGGAGCAATCGGGGAGCTGGGATCCTGACCCGGGAAAGTTGCGAGGGGAATAGAATGTCGTACGAAGGTGGATATGTTGTCAGGCTCTGAGATAATCAATAAGAGCGAAAGTGTGTCGCACTTGATAGAGGATGGGCTCTGCTCATTGTCTGCCATACGCAGCGCAATGGCCGAAGCTGCCAGGCTGATGTCAGGCAAAGGTGAGGCAAATCTCGTCTCACTGGAGCGCATTTTCA
Source organism: Thermoplasmata archaeon (assembly GCA_021796175.1). Taxonomy (GTDB): domain Archaea; phylum Thermoplasmatota; class Thermoplasmata; order Sysuiplasmatales; family Sysuiplasmataceae; genus JAJZXY01. The sequence continues at coordinate 6,883 of JAJYOM010000040.1, read as the reverse complement.
AGGTGCTTAGTGACAGAAACAGAATAGCAATACTCATCCTCCTTGTGAACAGAGAGATGTGCGTCTGCGAAATCATGTCGGCAATGAAACTGTCACAGCCCACCGCCTCCAGGAACATGAACATGCTGGAGCGTGTCGGGCTTGTCCGTAGAAGAAGAAAAGGCAAGTGGGCATTTTATGCCATATCCTCATCGCAAACCGCCAGGCTGGTGAGGAGATTGCTTGTGACAGGTGATAAGAAATGACACTGGACGGGGAGGGACAGGGATCTGTTTTGTTTGTGTGTGTTGAAAATGCGGGGAGGAGCCAGATGGCAGAGGCATTCGCAACCAGACTTGGCATTGTGAGCAGGAGTGCAGGAACAATCCCCTCAGCGGAACTTAATCCTGCGGTTGTAAGTGCGATGAAGGAGAAGGGGATAGACATGTCGGGCAGGAAGCCAAGCATTCTCACACAGGATATGATTTCCGAGGCAGATCTCGTAGTCACGATGGGCTGCTCTGTAGAGGAGGCATGTCCAAGACCGATGGTGGCGGCAATGCGCAAGAAACTGATCGAGTGGCACATTGAAGATCCGAAAGGCAAGAGCATCGATACAGTCCGGAAAATAAGGGATGAGATTGAGCGGAAGATAATGGACCTGTTCAGTCAGAAGAGGCTGAAGCAGAAAGGCTGATCGCAGCGCTGTTCACATATTCTGTTCAGTGGACAGCCTCAGGACGGAGCTCACGTAAAGACGAATGTAGGGTGTTACAGCCTGCATCAGTTTCGACTCCGCCTTGCTTACGTGCTCCTGTAATGTCGACTGGCTTATCTTCTCCCTTCCCGCAAGTGATTCAAGCGTCACGCCTTTTGGTATGTCAAAGTAGCCTGCTGCAGCGGCTGTGGCGAGATTCCCTGCCTGCTTCTGTGTCATGTTCCCAAACAGATCTGACAGAGAAATTGTGTAGGAATCCCTTAGAGCATTCGGAAGGAGTCTTGTCTTCCTGACTATGTCAACGCTCCCTATGTTTTTCAAAGATGAATACAGATTCCTGAAATTCTGATTCTCGGGGGAAATTACAGTAAGTGTCTCATATCCTCCGCTGTATGTCACAGGTGCTTTCCAGAGGCAGTCTGCGCTCTCTGTCATTCTCACGGTGGAGTTCGCGTTGCTGCACCGGCAGGTCACCATCGTAGTCATGACAGTGCCGTTCGTTGAGCTGAAGATGATACTGCTGTGCAGGTGTCCTGCAAATTCTGCAAGTCTAAGGCGAATCTTCTCGAGTTCTGCCGGATCGGGCGACTCAAACTCCAGGTAGTCAACCTGCGAATTGCACCATCTGTAAATCCTTGTTTCCGGGAAGAGCCTGGAAACGTTGTTGAAAGGCAGCTCATGTCCCAGCTTCAGTACAATTTCTTCCATGTTATCACCGTTCTACAACGGTATCAATTATATCTACAATAGCACCGTTTTAAGTGCAGGTGAATATAGAATGTCGGAATTTCTGGTACAGCACACTTGGAAACCCGAACAGAGCGAAATCGTTGTGAGGACTGTCAACGGAATAGTGGAGATGGCTAAGGCTTCAAAGTTGCCTGACGGTTTCAGGCTGAAATCAATCTCAGTTGCAGCCGGCGAGCCGAAAGCTTTCTGCACATGGGATGCACCGAACAAGAGTGCAATTTCAGAGCTTCTGCAGAAAGTCAACCCGCCGACCCAGTGGTCGGTATCAGAGCTCAGCAGATTATACTGAACAGTGCAGCAGCGCAGGCTCAAACATTTTATCCTTTATTCCGATTATCTCGCAAAGGCAGATTTCCCGGTCCTCCTCTCGCCCGGGCCCGTCAATCCATTAATGCCGCTGGCCTGTTGCCGTGGGGGGGTTGAATTTGCCAGCCATATATCATTTCGACGCATGATATGTGAAGTGGAGGATTGAATTATTCATTCATTACTGTCAGAACACATCAAGGAGGCCAGTCAGCTGTCAGCGTACCCGGGCGAACAGGCATCTGAACTTGTGTTGTGCGGCAGAAGTGGCGAGGACAGATACATAGAGTGTTTAGTCAAACGGACTATCTATTGTCGGTCCGGGACGAATTGCCGCCTCTGTCTTCAGGGTTCACCTGGTGGTGCTTAACATGAGGATAGTCCTAATCAGACCTTCTCACAGGACTGGCAGTCTCTTTCTGAAGAAGCTTGGTTTCCTGCCAGTTCCTATAGGTTTGCTGCAGCTCGCCGGTGAACTGCTTCGCTCAGGCGAAAACAGCGTGTCCATAATAGATATGGAAGCGGATGAGAAGAGCACAGATGATGTGGTGAGGGAACTCGCAGCAATCTCCCCCGAACTCGTCGGCATCACTTTACATGCGACTGCCGCTCACAACACAGCAGTCGAAATTATAAGGAAGACCCGGAGCATCCTGCCAGACGTCAAGTTCATCGCCGGTGGGCACCACGCCACATTCATGGCAGAAGAGTTGATCAGGGCAGGTTTCGATATTGTGGTCCTGGGTGAGGGTGACAGGACAATTTCAGAAATAGCCGATGTGGTGCGCAACAGTGAAGGTCTCTCAAAGGTGAAGGGCATAGTCTACCGGAAAGATGGTGATATTTTCAGAACATCCAGGCGGGAACTGATAAGAGATCTCGACACGCTGTCCCTGCCTGCTCTTGATTTGGTCGATCCTTCAAAATACAGGCTTGAATCATTCGGGTCTTTGCAATCTGTTATATGCCTGGAGACGTCCAGGGGCTGCCCTTATGCCTGCGATTTCTGTTCAGTCACCCCCGTCTGGGGGAACCGGTGGCGCAGCAAATCCAACGGCAGAATTTTGCGCGAGCTGGAATATGCGCAAAGTCTTGGATATGGCTGGGTATTCTTCACCGATGATGTCTTCTTCGCTGAACCGGTCGTCGCAGAACGCAGGAAACTCTTTGATGAAATCATACAGAGAAAGTTGGGTATCAGGTGGATAGCTCAGACACGACCTGATGCAGTAGTGAGGCATCCGGATCTGGTTGGGCATGCCGCCAGGGCTGGAATGAGAATGGCCGCTATAGGCGTTGAATCGGGCAGCCGCGAAACACTCAGGAGAATGAGGAAGGCACTGAGGCCATCGACTTCCCAGAAGGCGGTGGAGATACTGGACAGGAATGGTGTTCTCACACTGTGCAGTATCATGCTCGGAGCGCCTTTTGAGACAGTAGCTGACATGCTAAAGACAGTGAGGTTCGGTTCAAAACTTGTGAATTCGGGTGCGGACCTGATTCAATTCACCGTCTATACGCCATTTCCGGGGACAGGAGTATTCTACGACTCAATCAGGAAAAACAGCCTGATAACAACAGACTGGGAAAGGTTCGATATACTCACCCCGGTTATGAGAACCGGCGTCAGCCCTGTGACAATTCAGGCTATACAGACGTTCGGTGTCTATTTCTTCCAGATTAAGAGTTATTTCAGATTCAAGTTCAGGAAACAATCAATGGTCGGTGAGAAGGCCGCTCTCCTGGACTTGGCCACAGACTATGTCCTTCAGAAGCTGCTTGTTTATCTCAAAGATATGTTGACCTTTCCAGCCCGGCTGAAGGAGACCAGGGACCTCTTTAAAGCCACCGAAGCAGTTGGGTTAACCGGAAATGCGATAAAGGAGCTCACTGCCTCGGAGAATATGCCGATATATTCAGCTGCAAAGTGAAGGGCTAAGTAAAGAAGGGCTAATCAAGTCGATTCTGAACCCGGGAACGACAATATTTGAATTACTGCCCCAATATCCGAAGTGTTGAAACTCTCCGGCTGTTGTATCGGACGGGCCCGGATGGACAGGCCATTTCCATATTCGCCCATTTGCCCGGAGCAAATTTGGTTTTGACCTGCAGCTTGCCACGATTTCCGACTGTCTTTTTCGAATTTTTCATATTTAAAGAAGTCGCCTCACATATCAGGAGGAGGGGACTAATAACCGCAGGGTTAAGCTGGTCACAGTGATGAAATGCAAAAATCGGAAGTCCTCTTTGCATTAGGCATTGTTGTAATAATGATAGGCGCCGTCTACGGCGGTTTCATGCTTTCTAATCTGGCAAAAGGCAACACAGTTTCGGGCGGGCAGGTTTCTTCAGGCAATCAGTCGTATGACCTCACCATAGTGATAACTACAAATAACTGGTACAACAGCACAATCGGCTACGAGCCGGCATTCTTTGTCCTTCAGAACAGCCAGCTTACATCCTCTGCCAACATCAGTCTCCCCGCGGGTGTTCCAATCCATGTGACGATAATCAACTATGACAGCGGGTCAGCCGCTGTCGCGCCACAGTTCGCAAATGTCACGGGAACCGTCGGCAATGTGATATTTATAGCAAACAACACAAATATCAACTCCACAGAGGCTACGGACGTAGGCGGAATCAGCGTTGTTTCCAGCCAGCCCGTCAGCTTTGTGAATGACAGCAACATAGCACATACCTTTACGGTGCAGCTCGGGTCCACAACAGTGCTCAATATACCCATTGAGCCCTCGTCAGTCGAGACTGCAGTATTCACGCTGTCGTCCGGAGTATACCACTGGCACTGCATGGCTGCATGCGGAAGCGGCTCCTCAGGCTGGCAGGGAGCCATGGACACACCCGGATGGATGGCCGGAACAGTAAACGTCAGTTGAACAATAGGCCAAATGATTTGCAAACCTCTTCCCCATTTCATACATGCGATTCAGTCAGACAATGATTTGTCTGTCTGGTCATGGCCAGTGGATACAATCGAGGGCAATTCCGCATATTTTGCAATTGTCAAAGCAATCAATGCAAATTGGCCCCCTATCCGATCTGCAGTTTGCAGGAATTCGAATATCGCGACGGCACTTTTGCTATGCTACCTTTCGTCCGGACCCATCGCAACGGTCTTGTGCTGCAGGTGTCATCAGACTCAAAAAAGCAGGATGCAGAGCAGGATTTGACCTTCTGGGAAGCATTTAACAGCCAATGCATATTCTGTGCTCATGCATGAATCACGCCTCTTCAGCAAGATGGACTGTGAAATGCCGGTGCTCATAATCAACGGGTCCAAGGGCTTTGCGGATCCGAATTTCTTTTACTTCACTGGCGTGAAGTTCGGCGTCTTCGAGGGGTGTGCAGCTATAGTCAGAAGGAAAGGGACCGTCCTGCTGACCAACCGTCTTGACAGTGAAGCTGCCAGCGAGTCCGAATGCGATGTTGTGACATTCTCCTCCCGAGACGAAATGTTACAGATTATTTCCTCGGAGTTGAGGAACAGCGCCGAAATCGGTCTGAACTGCTCCAGGCTTCCTTCAGGTGTCCGCATTGAGCTTGAGGGCCGGCTTCATGGCAAGATTTTCACAGATGTGTCCAGGGAAATTGCCCTTGCACGACTCATAAAGACATCCGCCGAACAGAAGGATCTTCAGAATGCATGCAGAATCAGCCTGGCCGCCTACGAAGTAACACTCGAATCGCTTGCGGACGGCATCACTGAATTTGAGTTTCAGGCGGAGTTGGTACGCCAGCTGCTGTTGAACGGATCCGGTTTTCCTTACTCAGAGCCGACAGTCGCCTTCGGTGCCAGCAGCGCGTATCCGCACTATTCTGCCGGACCCAGGAAGTTAAGAAGGGGTGACCTCGTTCTTGCAGACTTCGGTGCGACATTCAACAGGTACGTGGCAGATGTCACCAGGACAGTTGTATTCGGAAGGGCCTCACAAAGGCAGAAGGATATGTACGACACGGTCAACATGGCAAGGAAGGCCGCTATCGGCACTGTCAGGTCGGGTGAGTTATGCAGGAATGTGGACCTTGCTGGCCGAAGCATCATCGACGCGAGCAGATTCAGAGGCAGGTTCATTCACGGCATGGGCCACGGTATCGGGCTCGAGATACACGATCATCCGGGCTTCAACGCTGCATCCGAGCTCGTTTTGAGAAAGGGAATGGCAATGACGATTGAACCTGGAATCTACCTTAAAGGGTTCGGCGGTGTCAGGGTGGAGGATGATATCATAGTTTGTGACAGCTCAGCCAGGATACTCACCGGCCATGCGCCTGAAGAGCTCATCGAAGTTGGGTGAGTCCTCTCATGAGTGCGCATCTTTTTCAGGCGAACGCGGCGAGGACTGCATTTTCCGCAAGGGCGGAGGAATGGCTGGCTATGTTTCTCACATCCCTCACGAGAAGGGAGATGGCCATGGAAGATTTTTCGTCCTTCTCGCGCAGGAACTGGAGGTAGAGTGATTCGTTCAGCCTCCTGACCTTTTCCAGTTTGTCCATGACGGAGGACGCCATTTCCACATCCTTTTCGAGTATCGCCTTCGTTGCCTGCTCCTGCATAAGCGACACAGTCCTGGCCATTTCACCTATGGCTGAAACCAGCGACGGCTGTGGTCTGCTCTTAAGTTCCAGCACATGCTGCGCAATCCTCATGGAATAATACGCAATTCGGCCAAGCTCCATGACAGACTGCAGGAAAATCACTGCGCTTGCAACATTCTTCAGCTTCATGTGAGCCCTCAGCTTCTTCTCACCCGCAGCCTGCAGTGCAAGCCTGTAGAGAAGTCTGAATGTCTTCGTGCTCTCTGATCCCCTGTCGTACGCTTCCTGTGCAAGCGCCCGGTCGCTTTCAGCCAGCGACTTCACTGAATCCACAAAAACCGCCCTGGACGTCGCCGAGAACCTCTCAAACATGCGGACAAGGTCGAACTTTGTCGGGTCTATCAGATTCTGAAGTACGACCTGATTGGAATATTCCTCTGCTATCTCCAGTCCGAGCAGACCTTCTATCGCTTCCCTGATCCATCGCTTCTGCTCCGGAGCGATCTTCCTGTCAGATACAACCTCTGTTATGTCGTGTCCCACCATGTATGATGCACTCACACAGAGCTCAAGCAG
>JAJYOM010000039.1 GCA_021796175.1 Thermoplasmata archaeon | reverse complement strand
TACCCTGTACTGTTTGTCTGGACGGTAATTTGGTGGTATCATTTTTTCGTTAATTCATTTTATACACAGTTTCTTCGTGTATAGGTATTTATGGTGGTATCACTATTCCTGAACGATGACATTCGTCTGGGGAAGGAAGAGCCCGAGCGGCCGCACCGACTACTATCTCAGACGTACCGCAAAGATAGATGGCAGGAGCAGGACTGTGATGAACATCTATCTCGGCACGGGGGATGACATACTTGATCTCGTAAGGCAGAAGAGAGGCGTGCCGGACGACTTCGAACTCGTCTCGTTCCGTTTCGGCACAATCGCCGCCATCGCCGATGTCGACAATGATATTCAGTTCATGGAGACTGTGAGGCAGGTGACAGGCAGCGCCGCAACGGCGAAGTCGACGCTCGCATACCTCTGCGGTCGCTCGGAGGAGCCGCTGTCGAAGAACGCGATGGGGGAGTGGTCCGGACGTTCCGTGCTTCCGGTGCTCATGTCGCACATACCCGCACTGGACACGAAGAGCTACGGGCGGAACATGGACAGACTGACGCCCGCTGCCATAGATACCATATCGTTCAAACTGGCACAGAGGCTCGTTGCACAGGGGCACAGCCCCTCCACAGTGTTCTTCGACACTACGAACTTCAGCACCGAGCAGCAGCCGCGGGGAGACACCGACAGGACGCTGCCCAGGGCCGGCCACGCCAAGGAGGGCAACAGGCAGGCGAAACTCGTCGGCCTGGCGACTGCTGTGACTGAAACACACATACCGGTCATACACAACACATTCCCGGGCAACGAGAACGATTCTAAGCACTTCATGAACTCGGTCGACTCCATGATAGACACGCTGGGCAGGCTGGGCGTGAAATGCGATGATCTGTGCTTCGTGTTCGACAAGGGCATGAACTCAGAGGAAGGGCTGAGCGCAATCACCGGGGCGAAGGCGCATTTCGTCAGTTCGCTGAAGAGGAACCAGGTCACGGAGCTCCTGAAGGTGCAGATCTCCTGTTTCAGCGAAACATACACGACGGAGAAAGGCGAACAGGTGCTCACGTACCGTTCGCCCATGACCGTCATGGGCGTGAATGGCGTTGTTGTCGTCGCATACAGCAGATCGGCGGAGGAGAGGCAGCGCATGGACTATGGGCATGCGAAGAGGCGCTTCACGGATGGATGCGGCGAAATCGCATCCTCGCTGGACAGCGGCCGCAGGGGGAGGAGGCCGACAGCCGAGGGCATACACAGGAAGGTCAATGCACTCATACCGGAGAAATGGCGCTCCGTCTTCCGCTACCGCGTGGGCGGCACGATCGAGAAGGCCGCACGGGGAAAGGGAGCGATGACGCTCACATGCTGGATTGACGGGAAGGCGGAGAGGGAGAAGGCGGACGGCTTCGGCAGGACAGCGATATTCACGGACAGGAAGGACTGGGACGACGAACGCATAGCCAGGACATACTTCGCGAGGAGTGCAATGGAGGAGGACTATCATGTGCTCAAGGACACTTTGCTCTTTCCCGTCATGCCCATATACCACAGGTTCGACAAACGTATCAGGGCACATGTGTTCATGTGCGTCATGGGTCTGCTGTTCTACAGGTACATCCAGTGGAAGGTGGAGAAGGCGACGGGAGAGCGTGTGCCGATAGGGAAGCTCGCGGCACAGCTGTCGAGGATAAGGCTCGGCGGCCTCATCACCGGCGGCGGTGAAGACAGGAAGGTCAGGTTCAAGCTCGAACGGATGGAGAAGGAGGAGAGGGCGCTCGTGAAGGCGCTCAACCTCGAGCGCTTCGTTCCCAACAAGGCGTGAATTGTTTCCAATTGATACTACCGGCGGTCACGAACGTTTTACGAAGGGATTTCCACCCCCATGTCCAAACTCAGGTCAGAAGTCAACAGAACTCATAGTACGCACATCACATGTGCAGAAGGGGGAATGTCTGTGATTCAGTGCGTCATCAAATTCTGACGGCGTCTGGCAGTATATCCTGCATGGGAGGAAAGGTGAAGCATTTCCAAGTCCGTGCGAAGTGCCGTTCCTGCCATACGGCAGGAGAAGTCATGCACTTCAGGGCATGCAAATGCCTCAATACAGACCCACCGCCGTATTACGGAACGGTACGTAGGGCGATGTGGGAGGTCGAAGGCAATCCACCTCCTCCTTCCCGATTGCCCAACGATCTGCAAGAGTTAATAGTCCTGACTGCTGTCTGACTCCACACCATAGCAAGCAGGACTGGAAAATATGAAAATTCTTGGCAGTCGGGTGGGACTTCAACTCTTTCAGGCGGACGAGAGGATAACAAACAGCCAGTTCAGCCAATTTGACAGTAAGGAACTCTCAGCTGTGTATCTTCCGGACACCATGGCAGCACTGCTGGATGTGAAGCCCTTTGAAGTCGGGCAGTTCGTCGAGGATGACAACAGGGGCGCCATTTCTCCTTCCCCCGTCGCAACAATCGACGGTCTGGATTTCCATTTGTCCGTAAAGGGGATAGGCTCTACAACCGCACCTTTTTCCTACCAGCTCCTGGACAGAGAATATCTGTCCAGCCTGGTCGGTGACTTGAAATTGAGGAGCAGAATAAGGGAGAGCGGGAGTGGCGTTTCGAGGTTCATAACGGGCGAGCTCTGGCTGAGAGGTTCGCCCTATGGCGGGCAGGGAGTGGAGCATGCTTCCACCGCTTTGAGAGTTTCAGAGATGGCCGATATGACCTCCATAAACGGCTTCAGGATTGCGCCGGTGATACGCGTCGTATATCTCCCCGAGGAAGTGGAGAGGGCTGCGAAATCAATCTACTGGTACAGGCGTTTCAACGGCAGGATAGTACAGGAATTGCGGCTCGTCCCTTCGAACATCAGGGTTTACTTCCACTCGGGCAGCGTAATGGGCCGGCACATGAAGAGGGTCTTTGATATGTTCGTCATAGACAGCAATGAAAAAGCGTACGAATTTGAGATGAATTTCATTCGCAGCTGCATCTCACTCCTCACACTCTTTCCAAGGACTATGAGATTGCGTGAGGACGGAAGATATTCAGGTCTGGACTTCAACGATGTCTGGCTGGACAAGGACGCCGTTCTTGCACCGGATGGAACGGTTTTCTTTGTTGATCTGGAGGGTATTGAAGAAAGAGTCGTGGACGAGAAGATGGTTGCAGACAAAATCGAGGAGCAGCTGCACCGTTCACTCTATGAATTCATGTTTGCATACGAGCAGATCGAGAATGAGAGGGCATCCCGCTTCGGTCCAGCAGGAGACAGGAGGATGCAGTTTGAGATGCTAGTCAGGGAAGCGGTGAAGGACGATCGGTTCATCGACCTCACCAGCGAGGGCGGCTCCCTAAAATTGATTATCAAGAATAAATTAGATGAACAAAAACTAAATAAGTCGTTTTCGGTTGTGGACAGGGATGTTGGATGAAGTGCTCCGATGTGTACTATTTTTTCAACCAGATTTCAGGCAGAACAGTGACTGCAACCGTGTCCCAGCCGGACCTTGACTCGCTCAAAACAGGCGGATACATTCAGGTGCTGTCGAAGGACGAGTACGGGAAGCTCTCCGCAGACGTAGACCAGATTGGTCAGCTGACGAGTTCTATTGCGCAGGAGAAGAACCAGGAGCAGCAGGAGAGAGCAGAATATGTCGAGGATTTCAAGAAGACGCACTCTATATTCTTCCATCTTGGCGGCAGGGAGAAGGAAGAGACTGAAGAGCAGAAGGCGAGTCAGGATGCCGAGGCTCTCAGGAACATCACATCCGATATCTCAGGCAAGGAAACACTTCTCACATCGTACATCAGCAAGAAATCTCAATTCGACAAACTCGTCCCGTTCGGTGATTCCTATGTCTCGCTTACTGAGTCCGGTCTCTCGACAATGAAGGATCTCGGCATCAGGATTTACAGGGCGTCAGATATGGAGTTTCCGGCATATGTGCAGCAGATGAACCTTACGATTTCAGAGCTTGACGGAATAGCCTCAAGGGCAGCACAGTTTTACAACTACATTTACAGTGCAGTGAGCGATACAGACACCTCGCACATATGGAGCACCGCTGTCGGACTTGCGAAGATACAGGGTGATACTGCTGCCCTGGCGAACAGGTTCATCAGTTCCTACAACAGCATTGACAGTATATCACATAATGTCGAGAACAGGCTCATGGCAGCAGAGGTCCTCACATGCTCGGGAGCGGATCTGAGCAGCTCTCTTCCTGCTCTTGAAGAGCTCGACCACGAGCTGAGGCACAAGGCGGATGTGCCGAAGGAATTGTCGGCGGGTATAACCTCAATACTGTTTTTCGGAAGGAGATACGACGGCACCTTCCCGCTTGACACTTTCAGTGATTTCAGGCAGATCACGGGCTCTTACGAATCGGCAGCTGTGATGTCTGTGGTCAATGCACCGCCTGACGATATAAAGAAGAAATTTATGTCCGCCAAGACGCTCTTTTCGTCCTGGGGCTTCCAGGTGTCCGAAGATACTGAACTGTCAGCTGCATACCTCAGCGTTTCAGACATACCACCGGAGGGCCTGCAGACCAAGCTCTCGATAATCACAGAGGGGCTGAAGCATTATCTTGAATATCCGCTTGTTGCGGCGGCAATACTTGCGTCAATACCTGTCATGGAGGCAAACGAGACGCTTAACCTGCTTGAAAAGTCATATTCCATCATAGGGACCAGGGCCGGCGGACTCGAGCAGTCAGAACTGATTGCACTCGGCGTCAGGATGATTCATGGCATAAAGAATGAGCTTGTCAGGGATCTCGACAGCACAGCCAGGATTGCAGAAACACCCGTGCAGTTCACGTACGCTGCCTCGCGGCCCTTCATGCCTCTGTACGTGCCGCTGATACTTGTGCATTCATCATACTATTCCACTTTCAGCGGAATAGGAGGAGTTCACCCCGGCCACGTGCACGGGTTCGGAGGATTCTACGGATGAAACTCTGGACACTGTTTGGTGCTTTCCTCATCGCATCACTGATACTCCTCCCATCTGCTGCCGTCTCGCATTACACTCCCAGGCAGGGGGACTTCCTCAACTATTACGAAACAATAACAGTCAACAACGGGCAGGGAAACTACACCGGCTATGTCGAGCACCAGTACATCAACGGGACGGAGAGAATCACCTCGCTTCAGCCAGGTGGCGTTGCCGGGGCCTTCTACCAGTATTTCTGGTCTTACAGCAATAACACAGGCGCGTCAATCAGCGGCAGTTCGGCAGGCAACTATACATTTTCCTATGACACCTACCATTACGTCAATGGAACGGACGGCCAGGCCGGATACTCGAATCCATTTGTGTGGTTCTACATGAACAACACACTTGGCCAGTCTTCCCAGTTTTACCTGCTGAACACCCAGATGGTTGTGTCCTCGACAGACTACAGCTACCATCTCCTGTCCGAAGGCAAATACGTCAGGGCGATTTATGCCCAGGGAGCTGGTTCGTACCAGAGAAATGACGCATACGGCCTTTTTACCGCCACATACACATGGAACACCTATTTTGACCCCGGAACAGGATACATTATCGGTTACCAGTGGACGGAGCATGACAGCGATTCGGCCGGCAACGGTTTCACCTATACTGAGGTTCTGTACGTCACTTCGACCAGCTTCGCTCTCACAGCCGCTTCTGCACCGACTGCGCAGCCTCAGGGATTCAATACAACCGATGTACTGCTCCTTGTTGCAGTTCTGGCCATTGTGATTATTATTGTCACGGCAGTCGTGCTGCGTTCGAGGTCCAGAAGGGCGAGGGGGCAGATACCACAGCACCCCTCCGGCGGAAAGGTGGGTTACAACTATGCATCCAAACCGCCTGAACAGTTGGAGCGCCCGGAACCGCATCATCCGCCGCCCCCTCCAATCAACCTTACTCCACAGCAACAGCCGCCAGTACAGCAGATAGTTGTCGAGGAGGTTGTAAAGGTGAAGTGCCAGTTCTGCGGCACACTCATTGATTCCACTGCACTGCGCTGCCCTGTATGCGGCGCGCCGAGAAGCTGACGCTCCGCCGCTGAAAGCAAGTGCCTGCCCGGAATCCGTCATTTATGGTAGTGGTACATCTCTCCTGCGACACTCAGGCCGCATGAGACTGCAATCCGCCTTGATGCCAAATTCATCTCGGCTATCTCGGAGAAAATACTTTCCGCACCGATGTTTTTCAGCCATATCAGCCTGGCAAACAGAAGATCCCTGCCTATGCCCTGTTTTCTGTACTGTGGAAGGACTGCCAGCGAATGCATTCTCCCCCGCTCTCCTGCGATGGATAACCATGCAGCGCCTGCAATCCTTTTGCCCTCCTGCACAATGAAGCACTTTTCACCCTGGTCGAAGGCGGCGAAAACCCATTTTGCATTCATCCGTGAGTAGACCTCTTTCATTATGCCGGCAACTTCCTGCAGGTTTTCCGCTGTCGCAGCCCTGACTTCATGCCTGAATTTCCGGTCCAGAGGCAATCTGTCAGTTCTGGCCATGTAAATCAGATAGTTTTCCTTATTCAGCTCTGTGTTTATCTCCGAGAACCAGGAATAGTCCTTCTGCTGGTTGCGCAACTGGCAGAACGCATTTCTGGAGCGCGTGAAAATGCTTCCTGCCTTCTCCATGTCATCGTATAGAGACACGCCTTCGACCTCACCTTCAACGTTCCTTGCAATACTCACGCTCCCTCCCGTCAGCACAGTGAGCCTGACAAAGTGACTGATAAATGGACCGAAGAATGAGAGGCCGTCCAGATGCAATCTTTCAACTGCATCGTTCTCTGCCAGTTTCACTATCGACAGGCAGCTGTCACGGGAATCAGGTCTGTCATTCACACCGGCATAATCAGGGAACAGTTAATTGCAGGTTACGGTTGCAGAAACTATGGCCTGGAGAGGTCGCCCTGGTAATGCACCGTTTGCCTACTCACTTCACAATGCACGCCGTTTTTGCACGTTTGCACAGAAAATAAAGAATGTAAGAGAATAGTAAGAGGTTTGACTGCCCGTTCCCCCGGGGGGGGGGGAGGTAGTCCCTACTGGTGCTGGCGGCCGTAGCCTTCCGGTATCCATCTGTTCCCGAGCGCACCGCTGAACCAGCAAAGCAAAATGCCAATCCAGAGGATCGCAAGCCCGACTGCCATCACGGACTGCGAAGAGCTCTTTATGGACAGGACGCCCACGATCGCGCCCACAGCGATGAAGACGAACCCCAGCACATACAGTGTGGTGTCAGGGATATTCACGAATCCCTTGTGCAGGATATACCCTTCTTTGGTCTGAGTTGCCATTTTCACTCATCTCCGCCTGATACTTCGTTGGGAGTGGACGCCTCTGCATGGGGCTGCGAAACAATCGAGGGCACAGACAATCCCAGCTTCTGCCTTGTCCTGACATACTGCTCCAGTGTCGGCTGCTTTTCAAGCGTCCATACTATACCTGCGGCAATCAGTGAGAATGCAGTTGCAATCAGGAACACAAGTACCCAGGCACCGGTGGTCGGCGTAGGAGATACACCGCCGGGTGTGCCAAGGACACCTGCAAGGTTCCCGCCGCTGTACAGGACCAGGGCAATCGTGGAGCCAATGCCTGCAAACGCTCCACCCAGGACCTTCAGCATATATGGGATGCTCCAGTTCGTTGCAACGTAGTTCTCACCGAAGTAGTCAGATATTATCAGCCAGTCAAAGACAAAGCAGGCTCCGGAAACAGCTCCAGTCAGCACTGCGAGGATGGACCACAAAATAGGGGAATGCACAAGTCCTGCACCAAGGACGCCAAGGCCGCCCAACCCCATAAGGGCGTAGAAAATAGTGACAGCCTTTCGTCTGCCGATATATGAGGATATCCAGCCCTGCAATGGCCTCCCAATGCCGTCTGTGAATGCAAAGCCTGCCGCACCGACAACAAACAGTATTCCACCCTTAAAGCCCATAGCCTGACCAAAAGTTGCGTACAGTCCCACATTGAAAAGAGAGGCGGCAAGTGCAAATGTAAACGAAATCATCTGCGCCTTCCCCTGTCTGGTAGCGAAGAATTCCTGTGGTGTGAACTGGGCTACAGCCGGCGGGTTTGCCTTAAGCTCCCTTGCTCTTGACTTCTGCGTGTGGATTGTCAGCGGGTCAACTGATGCCGGCCACCAGTACTTCGGTGCATCGCATATAAGAAACGAAGCGGTGAACAGACCCAGTGATATGATGGCTCCGGTGATATAGAGCACTGACTGGAAGTCCGAGTTGGTGAATACGCCGGGCAGACTGTAGACTATGATAAACGGAACCGCGCCGTACGCCCAGGCACCATTAGCAAAGCCAAGTCTCCATCCCCTCTTCTCGGGAAACCACTTTGTCACAACTCCGCCGCCGGCTGCATAGCCGAGACCAGAAGCGAGGCCGCCAGTGCATGCATATCCGACGTAGGAAATCCACGGTGCAAACGCATTCGCAAAGAATATGTATGAGAGAATCAGCATGGCTGCTCCGAGCCAGGCCATTCTTCTCAGCGAAATCAGGCCCCTTTCCCTCATGCGGGAGAAAATGTAAGCCGCGACGGTTGCCTCGAACAACACATACACACTGTAATTGAAGAAACCTGCAACCAACGACCAGTGATAGTGGGCTATGACTGTACCGGAAGCAGAACTCCAACCATATTCAAGCACACTGCCGAAGAAGAAACACATCCAGGCACCAATAAGCATGGTTCGCCTGCTGAGCCTGTAACCTATTATCTTCTTCGTGATATCTTCAGGACTTTCTCCAATCCTGTAGTTCCTGCCGTTCCTGTCCGTGACTAGATGGTAGGAACCATATGGGGACTTTACCGTCCCTGATGGCACTGAAACTGTCGATGTCACTTTTATTTTCACCCCTTTTTCCTAGAATTTTCCCCTGAAAGAGGGTGCAAGCTATATGATAATTAATTGAACAGGTTCAAGTAGTGTTTCACTGTCCTAAAAAAACAACAGCCATTTCCGGCCGCTTTCAATTAACTTAGCCAGAACCACTCTATAAAGCCTTCTATGCAGTTCCTGAACAGCGGGATGATAATTTGGCCGATCTTTTGCTCCTCCGTCTGTTGCGTCCGGGCAAGCTGCACTGAAAGACTGTCCAGTCTCTTGCTTACGCATTTTCATACAACATGGAATACAGATCCGCCGGCCGAAACGATATACTTGAGTGCTCGAAGCGACGGAAAGTGAGCTTTCTGTCACATCATGCCGCTGTCAGTTCATCGATTATAGCCCGAACACCTGTTTTGACACCCGTCTTTGCACTGAAGCCCAGGACCCTCTTTGTTTTTGAAGTGTCCGCAAGCGTCCTGTAAATGTAGTTCTTTATGGGGTTCTTGACATACTTGGCGCTGACCTTCCTGCCAGCTGCCTCGTTGATGATGTCGAGCAATTCATTGAGATTGGTTTCCCTGCCCGTTCCGACATTGTATATGCCCGTGCCGACGTTCTTCTTTGTGGCCAGGAAGTTTGCCTCTGCGATGTCATCCGCATAGATCAGATCGCGTGTCTGTTTACCGTCTCCGAATATCACAGGCTGTCTTCCCTTGCCGTCAAGCTCAAGCACATCCCAGATGAACTGTGAAAGCATGTTGGCAATATTCCCCTTCCTTCTCTCACCAAGTCCGTAAACGCTGAAATACCTGAGGAAAACAATGGGCAGACCGGTGATCTCGGAATGCGTCAGACCCGTCGCCTCCATCGCCAGCTTCGATGCGGCGTACATGTTTGGTGGAACCAGCAGCTGATCCTCCTTTGACGGCACTGCCGTGTTGCCGTATATGCTGGATGTGGATGCTGCAACAACCTTCTGCACGCCCATTTCATGTGCAAGCTGGAAAATTGTCATGCTTCCGTTGACGTTGACGCTCACTCCCTCCCTGGGATCCGGATAGAACATGGGGGAGGAGGAGGCGGCAGCCTCATGGAATACAAAGTCGCAATCCTTCATTGCCCTGCGTACCGATCCGGTGTCGGTAATGCTGCACTGGAACGGCTCAACACCCTCCTGCGGTATCAGCCTGATATCCATTCCGTTGACTTCCCATCCATTCTTCAGCAGCAGGCTGCATATCCTTGAACCAATAAGTCCTGAACTGCCAGTGACCAATGCCTTCAAAACATTCACCCTCTGTTTTATTCAAACGATTCCCCGGTTATCTTTTCGTACATTTCTATATACAGATCGCTCGTCTTCTTTACCAGCTCCCCGGGAAGAGCGGGTATAACAGGTTCCGGCTTCCCCTCGACCCTTGCTTTTTCAAGCGATGCGTAGTAGCCCGATTTCCTGTAGTGCTGTCTGACAAATTCCTTGCTCAACTCGATTATATTGCCGTTGGCGTAGGCTTCGAAATCCCACCACCTGTCCTCGTCCAGAGTTCCAAACGAGTCGACAAGCAGAAGGTTCCTGTCCTTGTCGAATGCAAATTCCTTCTTTCCGTCAACATGTATGAGCTCCCGCTGCGAGACTTCACTGGCTATCCTCCTGTCTATCTTGAGAATCAGCCTTTTCACCTGTTCCATCTCGTCCTCAGTCATGCCTGATATCTTCAGCGCCTCTGCGATGGTCAGGTGCCTGTCAGTCGCTTCCAGTTTGGTTGTGACTTCAAAGAACGGCTCTTCCAGTTTCTCGCCGTAGTTGACGGCATGCCCCTGCCTGAAACCAATGTCCTGGGGCTTCAGTTCGCCGGTCTTCAGTCTGTCCATCAGGCTTCCGGCAGCATAATGCCTGACAACAAATTCCAGCGGCAGAAGGTAGTTCCTTGTGTCATGTCCCAGCTTCGAGTAGTCGGCTATAATATCTACCCGCTGAACCCTCATTCTGTTCGCTGCAACGAGTTCCTTGAAATGGGTGCGGACACCCATCTCTTTCGCAATCTGGAACCAGAATGCACTCTCCCTGCAGAGAGTTTCGCCCTTTCTCGGTATCATGTTGGGTATGACCTTGTCGAAAACAGAAATATGGTCAGTGTAGATGAACTCCAGAGTATCTCTGTCGACCTCGTAGACCTCCTTGACCTTTCCCTTTCTCAGCAGATTCATGCCATCGCCCGAGTTGCGATCAACGGTACTCTGGCTTCCCATGAGGATAGAGGTTCATAACCGTTGCTGTCGAATCCGGCAGTCATCCCGGAATTTGCATTTTAAGCGTAACTGTTGCAGGAACTAAACTCTCCGGCGAGAGCGACAGCAATTACACTGCCTTCATTTCTTTCAGACTCTTCCCGAGTTCCCTTACCTCCATGGGCGTCATGAAACGCAGCGGCTTCTTCACGTAACCACCGTTCAGCCCTCGGAGCTTCAGCGCCTCCTTTATGGGCTGAATTGGCGGTGATTTCAGCAGCAGCTTGATCCTTGTCATTGTTTCCTGCAGTTCCACCGCCTTCTCTATCTTGCCTTCCCTGAAAAGATTCAACAGCTTCACGTAGTTCTCGGGAAACGCGCTCGCATACCCTGTTACACAACCGTCCATCCCTGAGATGAGGCCGGCCAGTGCATACTCGTCCGAACCGCTGAAAACTGCAATGCCCTTGGGCTTGTAGTACAGTATCTCAAGAAGGTGCTTGAAGTCCCCGCTGCTGTCCTTGATTCCCCTTACTTCGGGCACCTCGTTCATTATGTGTGCAATTGTCCTGGCTGTAAGGGACAAACCCGTATTGGGCGGTATGTGGTAGATGAAAAGAGGCAGATCAGTGAAAGTGCCGACTGCCCTGTAATAGTCGAGCACTGCGTCGTTGTCCGGTTTGTAATAGTACGGGGTGAGTGCGGCTATTCCGTCAATCCCGATGTCAGCCGCATGTTTTGCCAGCTCCCTTATGCTTTCTATCGCCTCGTCCCCGACCTGGGTCATCACGGTCACCTTTCCGTTTGCTCTCTCCAGGCATATCTCCGCAACCCTCTTCCTCTGCGCCAAATGCCTCCTTCCTGTGACC
>JAJYOM010000192.1 GCA_021796175.1 Thermoplasmata archaeon | reverse complement strand
TGTCGTTGAAGCCCCCGTATCCCCCCTTTTTCCTCACAATTAGAAGGGCGGCCGATTGCATTCCGCGCCTGTCACCGCCCGCATCCTGTCCCGCCTGCAGCGCAGATAACAGCCTCTCCGGCAGGTCACCCCTGGTGGACGTGTATGTGTCAGCCAATGCCTTCACAGTCTCCTTTCCAACGAGAATGTTGCCCTGGGCAGCAAATCCCTTTCCAGTGATTCCTCCTGCCCAGTGAATGCACTTCTTTCCCGTGTAAGTGGCAGCATTTCCATTTGCATCCACTATTCCAAGTTGTCTGTGATCCCTTCCCTTGTCAGCGTGGACGAGCTTCCTGGCTGCCTGATCCGCAGTCAACCCCTCTTTCAGCATCTCCAGTCCGCGTGGTCCGTATGATGTGTTTGCATAGGACTGTGTCGCTATCGCTCCTATACCTGCCGCTGCCCACGGTACGACAGACCCGACAGAAATGAACTTCGACTGGACAGCTATGCCAAGATCCCCGTTCCGGCTGTCACGTCCGACAATCGAGAAAGTCGACACGGGCACCGGAGGCAAATTCGACTCCATGCCACCCGATGTTGTCGCCTTGATTTATCGTTATTCACTGTTCAGATGCCGTTACCATCGGCATCAAGCAGCATATCCGTCGACTCATTGCGTTCGGAAAGCCTGCTCCTCCGGTCAGCCCTGTACAGTTCCGGTTCGACTTCGAATATCTCCCCGCCTGCTTCGTTCCCCATGCTCCTCAGCCTGGGATACATCACCATGCCGTCATCCGAGCGGGTGAGGTCGACAAGGCCACTACCGCCAAGAAAATGCGGAGGGCTTACATCGTTTGCGAATGCGACCGGCAGCCTGTTCTCAAGCGTCCGTGTCTGCAGATATGCCAGCCAGGGGTCCATGCCTTCCTTCCTTATCTTTGCCGGTACAGCAACAATATCGCAGTCGGCAAGTGCAAGCCTCCTTGCAGTTTCAGGGAAGTCCATATCATAGCAGATCGCCAGGCCGACCTTTAAGCCCCTGAAATCAAAGTGGGATATCTCCTTTCCCGGTGTGATTCTCCTCTTCTCAAGACCAAAGGGGTGAAGTTTTCTGTGTTTGGCCAGCAGGTTCCCGTCAGGGCCGAAGGCATAACATGAGATGTAATCGCTGCTGCCTTCCCTCTCCACAACACCGCCGGTCAGAACCGCTGCACTGTACTCGGCAGCAAGTCCGGCAATGCTCTTCAGGAAATTGTGCCCTTCGGAAACTGAGTTGCCATCATCGCCGTTCATCCACTTTTCTGGCAGCAGCACAAGTTCAGCACCTTTATCGAGAAGAGTGCGGACATATGTCAGTGATCCGCTGAGAGAGGGCGAGTGGAACTGCGCGATTCCGATTTTGATGACTGTCACCGATTTTCCCTTAAATATCTCATTGCCTGTTGATATTAATCTGTTCTCAATCCCGCTTCTACCCCTCCTGCTGTCCGGCAGTGCCTGTAAACGGCCAGCCCGGGAGAAAGAGTTATTAGGGCAAGTGCGTATTATTCATGATTTTATCAATGGTAGAACCATACAATAGGATTACAGAGCAACATACTCTCGAAGGTGTGATGTCTGTGATGAACCCCCTGATACAGGAATGGTTCACATCACGTTTTTCCATACTTACAGAGCCGCAGTCATTCGCTGTCATGCCTATTCATGAAGGAAAGAACGTGATTGTCTCTTCCCCGACAGGTTCCGGCAAGACAATGACGGCCTTCCTCTCCATCATAAACGAACTGATGAAGCTGCAGGCAAACGGCAAGCTCGAAGACAGGATATATGCAGTCTACGTTTCTCCACTGCGTGCACTTGCAAACGACATAAACAAGAATCTTAACACGCCGCTGGATGAGCTTTCGGAACTTGCCCGTTCGAAGGGTTTGGTTCCGCCAGGGATCAGGGTTGCAGTGCGCTCGGGGGACACATCATCCTACGAACGGCAGAGGATGGTGAAGAAGCCGCCACACATCTTCATCACAACACCCGAGTCGCTCGCACTCACAATGTCTTCACCTGTTTTCAGGACAAGGTTCGCACAGATCAGGTGGCTGATACTTGACGAACTCCACGAGATATGCGACTCAAAGAGAGGCGAATTCCTGAGCATTACGATAGAAAGGCTTGCAGAATACTGCAATGACAGCTTCTCCCGCATTGGTCTTTCGGCGACAATGGCGCCAATAGAGGAGATGGCTGCGTTCCTCGGCGGCTTCGATCGGTCTGGGAAGGCAAGGCAGGTGTCAATAGTCGAGGTCAAGTCACCGAAGTCGCTCGACCTGGGTGTAATCTGTCCTGTCAGGGACCTCAACGCAGTCCAGTCGGACATAGCGAACGCAAAGATGTATGACGAGCTCGTGAAGCTGATTGAAGAGCACACCACAACGCTTGTTTTCACAAACACAAGGAGTGCAACAGAAAGCGTCGCATACAAACTCAAGGAGAGAGGACTCGCAGGGGTGGAAGCGCATCATGGCAGCCTGAGCAAGCTCACGAGAAAGGAGGTTGAGGATCAGCTGAAACGGGGTGAGCTCAAATGCGTCATAAGTTCCACTTCACTCGAACTTGGAATTGACATCGGCTCGATAGATCTTGTCTGCCAGATCGGCTCGCCGAAATCTGTTGCGAAAGGATTGCAGCGGATAGGCAGGAGCGGCCACTCGCTGGGAAAGATGGCCAAAGGGAGGCTTCTCGTCTTTGACAGGGATGACCTGGTGGAGTGTGCAGTGCTGACCAGATCTGCACTGCTGA
>JAJYOM010000191.1:669-2850 GCA_021796175.1 Thermoplasmata archaeon | reverse complement strand
TATACTCGACCTGCATCGAGTAGAGGTACAGCAGGCTGAGTTCGGACTTCACTCCCGTAAGCGTTCCGCATGTCACGTACCTGCCCAGCGGGGCAAGGGACTGGGAACTTGTATCGAAAGTCGCACTGCCAAGAGGATCCACGACAATGTCCGCCCCTCTTCCTCCTGTAAGCTCCTTGACAGCGTCAGGAATGCCCTGCCTGCTTCTGTCTATTACGTGGTCAGCACCCGTCTTCCTTATCCTGTCTGCCATCTGTGGCCCGCCTGCAACAGCCGCAACCTCACAGCCGTACAATTTTGCTATCTGAACTGCAAATGTTCCCACACCGCCCGTGGCGCCGACAACCAGTGCGAATTCGTCCAGTTTTGGCCTGGCCCGTTTCAGCAGGTGCCAGGCTGTGGCACCATCCACACCAAGCGTGCACGCATCCAGAAAGGACATATCGTCAGGTATTGGCAGGAGGTTGAGCGCAGGAACGTTCGCCTTCTGCCGCCATCCACCCTCTCTCGATACGCCAATGACATGTGGTGCCCTGTTCATCCTGGCGTTTGAAAGGCATGCGCTCTCCTCTCCCCTGAGGCAATAGTGGCACTTTCCGCAGAAAAGCTTGGGATGGACAAGCACCCTGGTCCCGGGCTGCAGACCGGCGACACCGCTGCCTTTGGAAGTGACAACACCCGCGAATTCAGCGCCGGTAATGAAGGGAGGGCTTATCCAGTCAAACCTTCCCGACACAGTGGATCTGTCTACCGGATTTACACCGGCCACCTTCACATCAATTACAGCTTCATCTTCTGCGGCTACCGGCTCATCCGAATCGACCAGTTGCAGTTTTTCAGCACCGCCGAAGCCATCGAAACTCCATGCCTTCATCTGAACTCCTAGTATCGGTAAAATGAAATTGCGATTTAATAATTGTCAAAGTGCAACCCTGCGCAGAGACAGCAATTGAGATCAGATTGGGTTAAATAGGTGTAGCAGGCTGAAAACAGCATTCGGAACGGTTTAAATGCCCCTGAACCAAGTCATGGATGACAACGGAGCCGAAGTGGCATCGAAGATGGATAGAGAATCGTGGGAAAAAGTGGAAAGCGACATACAGTCTATCGGCGAATTCTATGACAGCGCGGCTTCAGTAATCAGCCTCGGAATGATGGACAGGTGGAGAAAGAAGGCAGCAGCTGAGACAGCTGATGGAATGATGGTTCTTGAAGTCGGGAGCGGGCCGGGATCTTTCTCACGACTGCTTCACGGCAGGGAAATAGTCCTGCTTGAGCCGAATGAAGCCATGCTCAGAAAGTCCGTCCGGACAGAACTCGCGGATGAGAAATACACGCCGGTTATCGGCGTGGCTGAGCATCTTCCTTTTGTTGATGATGCATTTGACCGTGTCATGTCAGGCTTCTCATTCAAAAATTTCATGGACAAGGAACTGGCTCTGATGGAAATAAGGAGGGTGCTTGACGGTGCCGGAAAGGTGGTGATCATAGACATAGCGGAGCCAGATTCCGGCCTCAGGAAGAGAATAATGAGCATCTACATGAAGCACATCCTTGGAAGGTTGGCAATGCTTGTAGTTCCCAGAAAGGTCCGCAGAAACTGGAAGACAAACCCATGGCAGCACCTTAGCGAGGAGTACATGAAACTGATAAAACCGGATAACCTCGTCATGAACATGAAAGGGCTGGGATACAGCAGCTCAGACTACAGGTACATGATGACGCATGGTGTCGCAATCGTCACAGGAGAGAAGTGAGCCATTTCAGGTTATCTTGTTAATGGAAAGACTTTTAGCAGATACCAAGTTCAATTGAATGCGTGAACGGCAAGAAGGCAAACATAATTCTCTGGCGCATCATCATCGAGCCGCACCTGCTGATAAGCTTCCTCTATGTTGTACTTGGTGTCCTGATAGCCGCGAGACATGGGATTTTCTCTGCCCCGCTGTTCCTTATCACTCTCCTCGGGGCTGTTGCCTCCCAGATTGCCGCCAACACGTTTGATGAGTATTTTGACCACAAACTCGGCACTGACCTGCTTACCGTCAAGACGCCTTACAGCGGAGGCGGGAGGATAATATTTGACGGCGGACTTGCTCCGAAGGATGCTTTCTACGTTGCAGCATCCGCGCTTGTCGCCTCTTTCTTCATAGGCATTTATCTGGCGTATGTTTCAGAGGT
>JAJYOM010000191.1:0-659 GCA_021796175.1 Thermoplasmata archaeon | reverse complement strand
CCTGTAGTCTGAGCTGCTGATCCCGCTGTTCTTCCTGGGAGGATTTGCTGGCACTTTCTATTCGACAATATGGCAGAGAAGGGGCCTGGGAGAACTCATGCTTTGTGTGATTGGACTGATAGTGATGGGCGCCTACTTCGTGCAGACAGGGCATTACTCGCTCGAATCTGTATTCGTTTCGATTCCATGCGGCCTCCTGATTGCAAACCTGGTCATAATGAACGAAGTGCCTGACGCGGAGGCAGATGCACAGACAGGCAGGAAAAATGTGACCACCACACTCGGCCGCGAGAATGCAATAAGGGCCTACGCAATTGTCGGAACGATAATCTATGCCTGGGTGGTGGTGGCCGCGCTGCTCCACATAACCAGCCCATACACTG
Organism: Thermoplasmata archaeon; assembly: GCA_021796175.1. Lineage (GTDB taxonomy): Archaea > Thermoplasmatota > Thermoplasmata > Sysuiplasmatales > Sysuiplasmataceae > JAJZXY01. The sequence goes on along the minus strand of JAJYOM010000191.1, from coordinate 276 downwards.
CAATTTCACTTCTTTCCGCTCCATGGATATACAGCTCCTACGCCTACGCGAGGAGCGGGCCGGGAAACATGCCGAAGCTTGTCAGGGCGCTGAGGAACAACATTGTGGGCATGTATGTCTTCATAATACTCATGGTTGTGGCATACATTCTCTGAGAGGACTGCAATTAATATCAACCGCCGCACCGATATCTCATTCGAAAGAAGGGATGTTATACGGGAGCAGATATCTGGCTGAAGGGACTCCGTCTTCCACTTTACTGGGCATCGGGCGCGC
>JAJYOM010000190.1 GCA_021796175.1 Thermoplasmata archaeon | reverse complement strand
TGCAGCTACGAGCTTCAGCAGTGCAATCCTGTCATCCCTTCGCCTGAGAGGTGGATTCACTTTGCCCCGGGCACCAAGCGGCATCTCATAGTCGAGCAGCAGATGATGTGGTGTCACCTCAAAAGTGACGTTCTGCCCATGCCTCAGGGACGCTGCCTCGGGAGTGGAAACATGTGCGACATGTATTCTTGGCCTCCTGGCAGACTCTGAGAAAGCGATGAGCCTCTTTACAGCCTCGATTTCAGACTCTGGCGGCCTTGACCTGTAATGATCTCTCAGATTTGACTCGGATATCCTGTTCCTCAACTGATCGTCCTCTGCATGAGCGATCACCGGAAGGTGTGTGCCGGCGACCGATTCTACCAGCCTGGACTGTGCCGCTGGGTCGCTGCACAGCAACTCACCGGTTGTGCTTCCCATGAAAAGCTTGAAACCTGCTGCTTTCCTGGCGAGTGCCCCTATTCGTCCCCCGGGAATGAGTGCTGCAAATGCACCGTAGTCTGTATATGACTTCCTGGAGAATGTTTCAAGTTTCTTGTCCAGCCTTTCAGGTGTTGTAGTCGGCGGTATTGTGTTCGGCATGTCCAGGACAGTCGTTACACCGCCGAACAGTGCACTCATGCTCCCTGTTCCTATATCCTCCTTGTGCGTCATTCCAGGGTCACGGAAATGTACGTGCATGTCAATTCCGCCCGGGATGATTAAACCGTTTTCGAAGCTCTCATGTTCATGTGCCGGGATCTGTTTCTTGATGCTGACAATCCTGCCGTTCTCAATGCCGACGGAGGTTCTGACGAGCATTCTGTCGATGTAGAATGTGCCTTCAATGGCGAGATCCGCCATGCTCACAATAACACCTCCTCGATAGACATACTCGCGTACATATCCTGCATTTTATATAATATCTTGATGTAGTGATTTTCTGACTACCTGCCCAGTTCCCTCCGGCTGATCTCCCCCCTGGGCTCTTCCTCACCGAATATTTCCCCTTCAAACCGGTATACAGTTACACGCGGATCGTGCCATGAGTCCTCGGGGATTCCCGCTTTCCAGCACGTCATGTCCAGGAATTCCTCACTGTCCCAGCTTTCGTCTACTGCAACCTGAGGCAGGAGCAGTCCCCTGAACCGCCCTCTTTCCACAATCAGTCCGTGCTTGCCCACCTGGATGCTTTGAGGAAGTTCCCAGCGGCTCTTGACCGTTATCAGTTCAGGCGGTGACAGAACACTGAGTTCGAAGACAAGTGTGCCGAGCTCGTCCTCTCTGACAGGTTCGAAGCGAGGGTCTGAAAGGACAGAGTCGACAGCCGCATTCAGAATGGCCTGCCTCAGTGAATAAACAGGTTCGGGAATGCCAATGCATCCCCTCAGTTTTCTCTCAGGAAAGGTCTGCACAGTGACAAAGGCGCCGGCTTTCTGCTCGAAAACTCCGGGCAACTTCAGGTCCGGTATCTTGTAGCTGCCTGTGAGCACTGCGCTCTCTGCTATTCCGCGCGCAAATTTCACGGCAAGTTCACCTTCACTGTCTGAAAGCATTCGCGTACACCACAATTGATTGTTAGTGCTGACAACCATTAATAGATTCCCGGTTACATTGAATAGTCAATGCGCTTTCATGGAATGTTGCAGCATGCCTGCCCTTCCGGACAGGCAGGCAGGCATGAGCGGTTCGGACCATCGGACAGGCTGCTGCCTGCAAGGTCAATGACTGGAAGATGTGCCGACAGCAACGGCGGGTTCGGATTGGGCACTGGAAAGTGCCGGATGTTCAGCGCATCCATAATTCGATCGCAATGCTATTCAGCGGAAAAGGTTTATAAACTCAATCAAAATGAATTGAACCAGCATGAAGTTCGTCAAGATATCCCAGACCGAGATGGGCAATATCCGCACTCTCTACGAGGGTGTGATGGCAAGTGCCTCACACGGTCTGTTCTACAGGGAGGGAATACTGACGGGCAGTGAAATAGTCCGCATCGCAAGGGATGAAGATGGCGATTTGCTTGAGACAGCTAGCAGGCTTCTGATTGCAAGAGGATGGGCTGAAGAAGTCGAGTTCAAAGGCGATGGCATAGTTGTACACGGTTCAATTGAAGCGGGGAGCTCCAGCCAGCCGACATGCCACAGACTCCGAGGCGTGTTCAAGAGGATTTTTGAAGCTGCCGAGCACAAAAAGGTGCTGTGCGAGGAGGAAGAATGTGAGAGTTCGGGAGCGCAGAGTTGCGTTTTCAAGATAACAAACCTCGAGGAGGATGCGGATGACTGAAGACCTGAAAGGCATGCTGAAGGAATTGAGGACGGACGGCGTAACATCTTCTGCGATAATAAGCAGGGATGGGCTTGTCATAGCCTCGGACCTTGACACCGGAACATATGTGGAGACGTTTGCGATCATGTGCGCCACGCTGATGGGCGCCGCTGTTACTGCAAACATGGAGCTCAAGAGGGGCTCACCTGAAAGGGTTACGGTCGAGAGCAGTGACGGCAAGATGCTGATCCTGAGTGCCGGAAGAAGGGCTGTCGTTGTTTCGGTGATTTCCGGCGGCACTGATGAAGATCATGTCGCCAGGAAGATGGAAAAGATTGCAGCAGTTGTGAAGCAGGGCTGATCAGTCGCCCTTCTGCTTCACCGGCACCTTTTTCAGTTTTTCCTTCTTCTGTACGGCGCCTGAGACCTGTTCCATGCGTTCCAGGAAGCTTATCTGGCTGTCGATTATCGACCTCGCTGTCAGCAGAAGTTCCTTCTGCACATTCCTGAACTCGCGCATTGCCCTTGAGTTGACAGGCACCTTTGGCGCCAGTGTCCTGAAAGCCATGAGTGCGCTTGCACCCGCGTTGTAGGCGTGCTCAACT
>JAJYOM010000189.1 GCA_021796175.1 Thermoplasmata archaeon | reverse complement strand
GAAATCGCCGATGCAGATTATGATCCTTTGTGCAGAACTGGGCTCAATGGCCGATTTCATGGCGTCCAGCGGTAACAGGAGCAGCAGATCGGACGCACTGGTGGGAGGCATATTTGCGCATGCGTCAATGAAAGGTGCATACGAGAACCTCGAGATCAATCTTGAATCGATAAAGGATGAGTCGTATGTCGAGGAGATGAGCAGGAAGGCGCAGGAGTTAATGAAATCACCTGCTCAGCTCGTGAGATGATACATCCTGCCCGCGGAGTTGTTCCGGGAGTAGAACGAGGTCCGCTGCATGGATAAGGACATGGTTGTTGTGGTGCTGGGCTGCAGGCCGGACGGCGACAGACCGACGCCTGAACTGGTTCAGAGGGTAAGGGAGGGGCTGCGCGTTGCGGCCCTGGCGCAGTCCCGTCTAATCATATACTCAGGTGGCAGGACAGCCGGCGGACACAGCGAGGCATTTCTCATGCAGAAGATAGCTGAGGAGGAGTTCCCCGGCTATTCAGTTAACGCCATACTGGAATGCAGCAGCACCGACACTATCAGCAATGCGTACTACACCGCCAGGATACTTGAGAAGATCGTGTATGACCGCATATGCATTGTCACGAGCCCATATCACGTGAAGCGCTCCGCCTACATATTCAACCGCGTGCTTGGAAGAGAGGTGGAGACGAGCACATTCGGTCCGGAGCCCGAAACACTGCCCGCTTCTGAAGAAGAGGGAATGGAACTTGCCCGTTACATACTGGATGGCGTCGAGACAATGAATCTCGATGAAATTTGGAGAAGGATGACCACAATGCACCCGTACTTCCTTGCCGGCGGGCAAAGCCGCTGAGCAACGGCTTCAGGCAATTGTTATGCGTATGCCGCACTCGCACGTTTCCCTGCGCCGGGCGCACTGTTCGTGATATGCCCTGCCGCAGGTGCATTCATAGCTCCTTGAACCGTCCTTAATCCTTCCTCTGCACAGGGCACACTGCATATTTGCGCTGATTGAATTTCCGTCAAGCTGGAACTGCTTCACCAGTGTGAATTCGCTCCTGTCAACCGGGTTGCCTGCGGATATTGTGACAGTGACATCACCATGTATTGTCGGGGGCAGATTGATAGTCCTGCTCTCCCCGGGCTTGAGGTTGCCCAGCGCTTCAGTCTTGGACAGCAACGGGCCCCTGATAATAATCGACGGGTTGAGCGCAACCGCCCTGCCGTTATTCGTAAGCACGAGCTGCGGACCCCACTTGCTGGACTGGGGAGCGATTGATATCCTTGGTGAATATTCTGCCTTCAGCTTCAACATCTCGCCTACCAGTTTCTTAAGTTCGCTGAGGCTCTGCTCCGAAATGTCCTTTGTAAGGTTGTTGAAGCGCATGTCGAAAGATCTGACATTTATGCCTGTCTTCCTGAGTTCGGAGACAACCTCTGAGAACTGTCTGGAAAGGTTGTTCATCTCAGCCACAATTGCAGATTTTGACGAAACATCAACTTCGGAGCGCATAACAAAGTCAAAGGCATCTGACAGCCTCCCCGTGGCCACAAGCTCCTCAAACTCCTTCTTGAGTCCGGAAATGAAGTTATGTGAAAGTCCGTCTGACTGCATTACCGACTCGAATTTGGCCCTGAGGCTGCTTATCACAAGCGGTGCGATTTCTTCGAGTTTTCTGGAAGCGACGGTGTATGCACCGGCTATGTCTCCACCGACGAGCATCTCGTCATAGTCGTAACCGCCGGCTGACGGTATGCCCAGCTTCACTGCAATCTCAGATGCCGATTCCACAGCAGCCACCCTGGACACGCATGCGCCGTGAAGTGCGCTATCCGCAGCCGTTTCACACTCCTGCATGCGGGCAGCGCCTTCGCTTACCTTTCCAGCAGAAATGAGCTCAAGCGCATCCCTGGCCCTGGACTTGCACTCTTCCATATCCAGGCCGAGTTCTTCGTACCTGACGAGCTTGTCCTGCAATTGGGACATCCTCTGTTTCGCCCTTTCACTTCCCCTGGTCAGGTCTTCCATGAGCTGCTCCGCTTCTATCCCCTTCTCAATCACAGACCTGTAATTCTTCATCTCAAGCAGCACGCCAATTCCATCTATCTGTGCGTTGACCTCAGGGGATGAAACACCGCTCTCGGAAAGTGCGGTTGCCCTCCTGCTGAGCACTTCGAAGGTGCGTTTTGCCATCTCCTGCTGGAGGGCCAGCCTTTCAGACACGTTCTTCAGGGCGATTAGTGCGTCAGCTGACTCCTGTACACCGGTCGCTACAGCATTGGTAAAGCTGTTTACCTGCTCCATGAGTCCGTCAGACTCGTCGCTTCCCATGCAGGAGTATATCTGCCGGGAATAGGCCTCAAGGAGCTGCGGACCCTTTGCCTTCAGCCTGTCATTGCATGACTCAATGCACTTCTGCGCTGTCTGAAGAGCAAGCAGGTGCTGGTCATTCTTCAGCAGATTCTTCGACTGCTTCAGCAGGCTCAGCGTTCCTGTGTCAAGCAGATTGAGATCGTCGATCTTGATCGTCAGCGAGTCTGCCTTCTCAATCATTGCGATAGCTTCGTTGACCGAGTTTCTGGCGAGACCCAGTTCATCCCTTGCAAGTTTCAGGCTGGCCAGGCACTGATCAAACTGACCGGACACGATGAATCCCCTGGCACGCTCGAGCCTGGACTCGACAACGTTTGTGTCGAGGCCGTCCATCTCTGCCTTCGCGCTGTCAGCGGCGATGTCTCCAATCATCGAAGTGAGTATTGTGTTCACTGTGTTCGAAAGCTCCTTCGAAAGATTGCGGGCAGCCACGAGTGCGTCGTAATGGTTCCTGTCCCTCATCAGTCCGGTCAGTTTGATCAGTGCCTGGCC
>JAJYOM010000188.1 GCA_021796175.1 Thermoplasmata archaeon | reverse complement strand
CACATTCCCGAGAGCGTTCAGAAGATATGTCAGGGAACTCAATTTCTGCTCACTGCAGGGCATGGTCCGAAAGGCATCTGCACTGACGGCCGACAGGTTCGGCATAAGCGGCAGAGGGTACATCAGGAACGGGTATTTCGCGGATGTGGTCGTTTTTGATCCTGCAGCTATAGCAGACAGGAGCACGTACGACGAACCGGCGGTGCTGCCCGCAGGCATTGAGCACGTCATAGTCAACGGAGTGCTGGAATTGAGCAATGGCACGGTCACAGGAAAGAGAGGCGGCAGAGTGCTGCTGGCATGATCGCAAGAGTGCTGCTGATCATGCACCGGTATAGCTTATGAGCGGGCAGGCACGAATGGTGTAATGAGGAGATTGTCTGGCATAGTTACAAATTTCATAGACAGATATTCCCGCCTGTGAATTCGTTTGGCAGCGAACGGAGACTATAGACTCCCGCCAGCCCCATCAGCCTGATGTTCTGTGCACCATTCATGTCGGCGTCATCCGTGTGTCCACAATGGACGCACCTGAACATCTTGCCGCTGCGGCTTCGCCCGTCCCACTTGCCGCAGAACCGGCAGAACTGCGATGTCTTCCAGGGAGACACACGTCTCAGCTCAATCCCCAGTTCCTCGCACCTCTGCGCAAGCCATTCTGCTTCCCTGGCATAGAGCCAATGGGACAGCCGTCTGTTGTGTTCACGCGGAAACATTCCGCGTGTCCGTGATTTAACGGAGTGCAAATCTTCGATGACGAGCATCCGCACACCGGACAGGTCGAGCTTCTTCAGCTCGCTGAATGCCTTCTGCTCAACCTGTCTGTGCGTGTGCTTCTCCCTCGCAGCGAACGAGCGTATGAAATCGTTCATTCCTTTCCCCGCAACCTGGCCGTCGGAGCACACTGCCATGTCGACATATCCGGAATCCATGCCCGTGACCTCCCCTTCTGTTCTCGGTGCGGGCGCATCCTTCTCGAATATGAAATCGACGTACAGGTTGTCCCCACGTATCAGCAGCCTCATTGATTCTGAAAGTGTGAAGCCTGCACCTGACCATTTATTCCACATGGCGGTCTTCCTGAACGGCAGGAAGAGTTTGAAGCCCGACTGCACCTTTATCCATTCAAACGAATTGTGTTCACCGGTAATGGCCCAGAAACGGCCGTCAAGCGTTGCAGAGAGCACATTGTATCGGGGCATCCTGCGCCGGCGTATGGACTTCATACGCTGGCTCTTCACAATCTGCAGTGCCTGCCTGCCTGCACACTGAATGAGCCTTGCAGTGAGGCTGAAACGCTCTTTTGCATTTTCCATGTGAACTGTGTCCACATAGCTGTCATCGAAATTATGTTCTGACCAGTATCGTTCGATGAAGTAGTTGACACAGTGATTGTATTCGAGCAGGAATGTCCTTGCATGTTCGAACCTGTTCCTGTTGGCAGGCGAGCAGATGCTAACCGTCCTCTGCATCCTTCAGCTCCCTGATTATCCGCTTTGTCTTTCTGCCGCTCCTTCTCTGCCCGTACAGCCTTGCACAGAATGATGTTATTATTGAAACGAAGTCCTGCATCAGGTCATCCCTGTCGTTTGCTGCTTCATTGACCACCTCGATGCTCCTTCCATGCTGTCTGAAGAGCGTGTCGATGTAGTTGAAACCGAATCTGGTAAGCCTGTCCTTGTGCTCAACGATGATCCTTGAATAGCCGTCGTCTGTGAGCAGCTTAAGCAGCTGCTTCCTGTTATCGTTCACGCCGCTGCCGACTTCCTTGACCACTTTGTATATCCGATATCCCCTTGCAACGGCATATTGTGTCAGGCGCTCCGCCTGGCTGTCGAGCTTGTTTCTGTTTTCCGAACTGGAGACACGGGCATATATTGCAACGCTGTCCGGCAATATGGATGGCCTCTCCTCTTCAACTATGATTGTGCCTGTAGGCAGCTGATGCCCCTTCAGCTGACCCGCTTTCCACATGCGCCATGCGGCACGATAACCGATTCCCTCCTTCCGTGCCCATACAGACAACTTCATACGACCATAAAAGACTATATAACTATTAAATATTTATGATACCGTTTCTTCTTTCTATCTCCTCGACTGCCTGCATCAAGCAAAATCTTACTCAAGTCCTATCTGGAGGAAAGTAATCCCATGAGAGTCCCCCCCCCCGGACTGCTGCTGATTTCAAGACTCCTGTCACCCTTTGACGATTTCAGACCCCTATCACACGATTCCTTTGTCAGTTCCTGGACCTTTCTTTCATTCAAATCAAGGATGCGCGAAAGCTGGTGAACGGATGATGGGCCCGTCAGCAGCTGGTACAGCAGTTTTAAGGAAGAGTTGTTCATTACAAGTTATCATAGTATCGCGTATTCTCATAAAGTTCCGCGGCATTACGATAACACTCAGCTAGTTAGCTTCAAAGTCTGAAGGGAAAAGTCAATTCTGTCGCCATACTGCCGCCAGTCACTACTGAGCACAATGCCACAGACAAGTCTGTTGCCCTCCTCATGAAAACTCTGACCAGACAGGCGTTTGTTAACATGCAAATGCCGATTTCGCAGGCCGTCGCTGCCGGCGGTTTTGGCCGATACCTGGATTAGCTGGAAATATCACCAAATTCGCTGTCCCAGCCCTCCAGCCCACGGTATAAATAGATGAGTTCATATTTATGAAAATAACATTTTTAACAACACTTTTTAAAACAGCGTAAAAGTCAGGTAATCACAAATGGCACGGCAACGTTCGCATGCGTCTTCTGACAAGAACAAGAAGATAGCCGTCGGTGTTGGAACCAGGCAGGGAGGCTTTTTGCTGGTCTCAGACTCGCAACGAGACAAATGGAAAAAGGTTGGACCCTTTCTGCG
>JAJYOM010000187.1 GCA_021796175.1 Thermoplasmata archaeon | reverse complement strand
TTCAATACAATATCGATCATACCGCCGATCTTCTACCCTATCACGGTCATACCATCAAGTGTCAGATGGCTGGCCTACCTTGCGCCGACCACTTACGCCTCACAGCTTGGGGACAATGTTCTCGGCCTCCTTCATAATCCGCCAGGCGCGATATACATCAATGTAGCCGGCCTGCTGCTTTCTACAATTGTCTTTGTTGTTATTGCCGCCTACTTCACCAGATGGAGGGAGAAGTAGACTCTCAGCAAAGATGACAAGGTCTGTCATGTTTATTGTTGGTTCGACATGTTTAAATAAGGTAAGCTATCTGCTATTTTTTCACCTGTAGGAAGATACGAATGGGAAATATCAGACCGACATACATCAAAAGGGTCGCAGTCGAACTGGTGAACAGATATCCAACGCTTTTTTCAGACGACTACGAACACAACAAGCAGATTGTCGGCCGCATAACTGACGTCAAATCGGTAATGATGCGAAACAAAATAGCCGGCTACGTTACGACTTTCAGGAAACACCCAAAGCTCTGAGCCGTCCGCCATTGTGTCATTTCACAACAGGCGGTATGAAAATGTAAAATGGCAGGAATACTGCAGAAACTGCCATCATTGCGGGGAATGCCCAGTAAAAGCCGAAGTGGAACTGGACAAAGCCGAAGAGCGTCGCGACCCAGAAGCCGCCCAGAACCTGTATGCTGTTCACCAGGCTGACTGCGAGCGGTATATTCTTCACATCGACACCGGACATGTGCGCAGGGAGCGCGTAGGTCAGTGTAACGCCTGCGGTGAAGAGTATGGCAAGCGCGGCGCTTCCCGCAAACGCGGACAGGGGGGAATGAATCATGAAAAGCGGTAAGGCCAGCGTGAAAAGGACAACGATAACAACAAGCAGCGTTCTCGCATTGCTTATGTTCCTCTGCATAATCGGGCTTATGATTCCTCCCACAAGTCCCATGAAGAGTATCAGCGATGCGAGGACGCTGGGCAGAATCGAGTGAGGACTCAGACCCAGATACTGAGTCGCATACGAGTTCATGTACTGCGGCAAGGCGTCATACACACCCCATATACCCACAAGGCCGAGTGCGATAATCCAGACCCGTCTGTTTCTCAGCACTGCGGATATCTCCCTCGTTGTAATCCCAGTGGGCGGGTTCTCAATCGCCCTGTCCATGTCTATGGTGAAATAGCTGTAGACATAAGTGGCAAGGGAAAGCACGCCCCCCAGGAGTATGCCGTCCTGCCAGCTGAAACTGCTTGTTATTGCGGGCCACAGCAGAAGAGTGATGCCTGCCCCCAGTGAGAATGCGCCGTTGTAGAGACCAAATACGCCCGTCCTCCTATCCCTGGCGAAGAAAGAAGAGAGGATGCCGAGAGCGGGGGAGAAGAAGAGCGCCGCGCCCATGCCGGCAAGGAACCTGAACAGCAGGAAAATGCCGAAGCTGGGCGCAAACGGGGTCACGATGCTGGAAAGGGAGAGAAGAAGAAGTCCGTCAAGAGCAATGCGCTTTGGACCGAATCTGGAAGACAGCGCACCTGCGGGAAGCTGGAATATTCCGACAGAGAGAAAGAACATCGAGACTGTCAGGCCCGAGTATGCACTTGAAATGCCATAATGAAGTGCTATCAGCGAAAGTGCAGGCGATGCGGTTGTATACCAGTTGATCGCGTAAGTGAAACGCGAAGAAAGCACGGAGAAAAGCACTCCGTCTGCCCTCTTGCCGTCACCCAGAACAAGCACCTCGATGCAGCGACGTTACGATATCGTGGTTAAGTATTTTTTGAAACTTTCACTCTTTTTGCCGGATACAGCAGGCCTGCCAACGGATAAGCATAAAAAGAGTAACGCAATCTTTCGCCTGCCCGAGTGGGGTAGCTTGGACATCCTAGAAGATTGCGGATCTTCAGACCCGGATTCAAATTCCGGCTCGGGCGCTGCCGGATGAACACAGTCCTGCAGTCACTCCATCCTGCCGGATGTTGCCTTCTCGAAATACCTTCTTACCTCTTCGCTGTTCCTCGCTTCAATTCCGAAGAACTCGGCGAATCTGCTGCTAGTGGTAAGTTCCAGGGTGTGTCCCTTCGGCTTGACGGCAACCAGCCCCATGTCACGGAGCCTCGAAATCTCATCATACACCCGCGGGCCGCGGTGGCGGGCGAGATCGCTCTGGAGTATTGGCTGTTTGAACGCAATGACCGCAATCGTCCGCAGCAGATCCTTTGGCATTTCGGTGGGCGCCAGTGTCCTCGCAGGGCCAAGGTAGTCTTTCCTCACCTGCATCGAATACTTGTCACCTGTCCTGATAATCTCCAGTGAGGTTGACCTGTTCGAATATGAACGTGACAGTTTCTTCAGTGCCTTCCTGACTTCCTGAACATCAAGTCCGGATGCGACGGCTATATCAGCCGGAATAAGTGGCCTGCCCGCTGAGAAAAGCATTGCCTCCACTATGAGAATGCTCTCTTCCAAGTAAACACCCTACAGGTCAGATTCTGGCTCGGTGGTATCCGTTACCTCCACCGTCAACATAGGCTGGCTGCCCAGAGGCTCCATGTATATCTCGCCATGTGCGCCCTCATCCTGCCAAATTCTCACCTTTCCGAGCCTTGCAAGGAACAGCATTGAAAGGAACACCGTCACAACATCATCCCTTCCCTGAGCGAGATCGGAAAAAGACACAGGACCCGGCCCGTAGGATAACAGCTTCTCGAGGACAGCATTGATCTCCTTCTCAGGATCTTCCTTGTGAGCATGGTCTTCGAATTTCCTTTCTCCCTGAGCTGCTGGAAGAGATGCTCTCCGGAGATGCTCTGCTATCTCAGCCTGCGCCTGACTGAATGCGTCCAGCAGATCCATTATGTTCACTTCCCTTGTGAAGTT
>JAJYOM010000038.1 GCA_021796175.1 Thermoplasmata archaeon | reverse complement strand
AATGTGCCGGCCTGACCGAACTTTTCCTTCAGCTCCTCCTTTATCCTTTCGTCCAGGGTGGGTATTTCCAGCACCTTTTTTGAGGCGAGTGAAGGATCGAAGATAATTGCCCCTCCCTTCCTGACCTCGTCGAAGTGCCTCGCCACTGTTTCCTCGTCGAATGTAGTAAGCACATCGAGCCCCTCCACGAGTGCATCCACATGGCCGGAGTCCACTCTCACAACAAAGTAGCTGTGCTCTCCCTTGATGTTCGAATAATATTCCCTTTTTCCGACGACCCAGAGGCCGCCCTCGGCGCATGCCCTGGAAAAGATATTGGCAGACGTGTCAACACCGCTCCCCTGTGCGCCGCCTATGCACCATTGCAGTCTGTTCTCTATCAAATCATCACCATCAGTATAATGCGGGAACAATAACAGAACCGTCATAGGCATGCCGGATAAAAGGTAACGACTGAACAAAAGCAAACAGCTCCGTCTTGCATTCAGCCGGTTCTTCTTCGTACATCTATTTTATTGGCCCCGAATCAGGTACTTACTGACTTCTGAGCCTTGTACGAACGACTCTTTTATATACTCTTCCCTTTGGCGATCTTTGAATGCAAGATGTGCTTCGTTGGCGTGGAAAACATTGTCAAACTAGGCAGTGGAGAATGACCAGCTTACTGTATCCCCTGACATTATCTTCTCATCCTGCACCCCGTAGGCCGCCGGCTGTCCGTTTACAGTGTACTGCCAGAACAGGCTGTTTGTGTCATGGACGCCTTCAATTGCGGTGATCTGGAATTCTCCCAGGGCGGGGAAATACACCTTCTGGAACACCAGCCCGCTCCCTGTTGTGCCGTTCATGACTTCTGAGGCGGCAAGCATCAGCGACCATGCTGTATTGTTGCTGTAGCTCACATTCGGAAAAATGTATTCAGTAATGCCCGATGCCCTTACAGTGTATGTCCATTTTCCACCAGACTGACTCCACGTTACAGTCTGGCCCGGGAAACTGGTCGCATTGTGTGGGCCGAAATCTATGATCAGCGTCGCCTCCCCCGCTGTCGTGCCATGATTCTGCGCCAGCAGACCGGCGGGGGTGTACTCGATCGCCAGAACCGCGGCTGAAACCACAATGACAAGTACGGCAAGATATGCCTTCCTTCTTCTTCCTGTCAGCTGGACAACCCTCCCTAGAGGTATGCTGGCGAGTTCCCCGCGGGCCCAAGCTCCCCTTTCGGGGTAGTTTTGGATATTGCTTCCTTCATCGCATTCTCAATCTCTGTCGCCCTGCTGTAAAGTGGTTTCGGATCAAGACGTATCAGCGGCAGCAGCCTGTCCAGTACCTCGATTGCCCGTGCCGCTGATCTGGCTGCCGGATAGTTCGACGGTGCCTCGGCGAGCAGCGTGACTATGTTCATCCTCTCAACCGATCCCTTGTGCAGCAGCACTCCAGACACTCCTCCCACCATCCCTTCAGACATCTGGCGCACATCGAAATCCTTGAGCATGTGTCGCGCGTCAAGTGTGCTTCCGACTGCAATTATCTCCGGTTTTGACTCTTCATTCGCCTCAGAATTGAATCCCTCAAGCGTCACCATCAGTGTTACGTGGTTTGCAGATGACCAGTGTATTACAGCATCGGCAAGGGGCTCAATCATCTCGACAGGCGGTGTGAACTCCGATGTTATGACAACAACCTGCTGGCACTTCCCGCCGGGCCCGCATACATGGTCGCCGGCATATATTCGTACAGGCGGATTTGGAACACCGTCTATTACGACGGCTGTAGGCGCGAAGTACTTCGATGAGAAGTAGCCGATTCTCCTGAGCTTGAGCTGCCTTATGACGTGGTTTGCAACAATTGAACCGACAAGACCTATGGTCGGGAAACCTACAAGGACAAACGCATCAGTGATTTCCATCGGCGACTCCTCGATTATGGAAACGTCCTCCGATTCATACGCGACCAAGCCATTGCCCACCAGCGCACTCTTTCCGGTCATGGTATTGAAATCACAATCTGTGCATTAATCTGTTTTGCTTCCGGAGACTGGCCGGTACGTCAAACTTTATCATATAGCCTGTCAATCAGCAACTGTAATGTCTTCAGATCGCTTTCAGAGAGCTGCCCGATGCTTGACATGATCATCTTTTCCTGGAGCCTGGTTGCCTTGGCAAGAACCCGCTTCCCGCTGGCTGTCAGAGATATGAATATCAGTTTAGGCTCCTCCTGAACCACCGTGCGCTTTACGAGCCCCCTGCTCTCCAGGCCTTCGACAATAAGTGCCACACCCTCCCTTGTGACTGTGAGCTCCCTGGACAGTCTCGCAAGAGTCGATTTATCATCAGACTTGAGGAAGTCCAGAATCCTGAACTCAACGACGTTTATGCCGGCCGGAATATACTGCTCTTCCAGCCCTTTCCTTATTCTGTAAGTCAGCTTTCTCAGGGATTCCCAGGTTCGGACGTATTCTTTTTTCAGGCTGGAATTCATGATTCCACTCCGGCGCCGATACCACCGTTTTTAAACGGTGGAAGAGCGCCGCCTCTCGTTTCGAGTATTGCATTGGGAATATATGTCAGTAGCCTGCGGTGGCAGGATGCCGGCAACGGCATGGCGGAAAATGCATTTGAAGCCCCCTCCCATGGCAGGCCCTTCCACTCCGCACAGTCAAAGCCGGCTAGGGCTTGCAACCCGATGTCATCAGGCGAATCGTATTCCGTCCCTCCTCAGGTGCAGTAACACAATTTTCTCACCGAAGGCAGACACGCCACCAACAGTTTGCCGACAGAATTTGCCAAGTGCATGGATGTTCAGGCAGATGTTGAAAATAAGCCATTCTCACGGTTTCATTCGTGAATGGCAGCCACATTCCTGTTTGCCATTGGAACCTTTCCGAAGAACCTGTAGTAGAGGTACACGTTTAACACGTTGAGCACAAAAGCGATCTCAAAGGGTATTACATAGTTGAAAAAATCCTGTATCTCGCCCGAAGTCGATGCAGCCGCGGCGGAAGGGAGCAACCTGGCCGACTGGTTTGTTCCAGAGGCATAGGCCCTGGTGTCTTCGTCCACCATGTTCATCATAAGCGAAGACTGGGAAGGAAGTGAAATTGCCCTTGAAGTCGTGAATATCACATATGTGACAGAGGCTGCAATCGCACTTGTTGCGAACGGGAAATACAGGAGGAAAATGGAGGAGAGCGAACGTGTAGACATTATGAACTTCACGAAACCGAGTCTGTTCGTAAGATATGGCGTGGCGAACATGAAGAACGCACTGACAAGGCCACCTGCAGCGAACAGATCTCCGATTGTTCCCACGCTCATACCCATGTTCTTCTGCAGTATGATCGGGAGGAAGGGTATGATAAAGCCCTGTGCTGCACCGTTCAGCGAACCGGTGACAATAAATTTGTCTATTGTCTTCATATTCTCCGCTTCGGCGGCAGTCCTCGCCCTTCTTGTGAATCTCTTCACTCCCTTCACTGCCTCTCTCTTGCGCGGCCTGAAGCTTTCAGTTATGGGCAGGGCGATGAAGAGCGAAAACGCGGAAAGTATGAGTGAAATGTAAAACAGTAAGCGGAAGTTTCCCAGGTTTGCGGCAACCGCTCCGGCCGAACCCGTGATACTGGACATTATTGTGAAAAGAGAGAAGATTGTTGTCCTGTTTCCAGAATTTGTCTTTTCAGCCAGCAGAGCCGACTGCATCGGTGCCACAGACGCACCTACGCCTCCTCCGACAAGTCCTCCGGCTATTCCAAATCCGCCGAGTGCAGCTGAGAGAAGCAGCACGTAGTAGTTGTTTGTCAGCAATAGCATGATCACGGCTGCCGGAAGGAATGACAGTGTGAGCAGAAGCAGTTTCTTTCTCCCGTACCTGTCCGCGTACCTGCCGGTCAGGAAAGACAGAATTGGCACTCCGAGGGCTCCAGCGCCAAACAGAAAACCGACGGGGGCGACTGAGTGGTAAATCGACTTGTAGTAGAGACTTATGATTACTGAAAGTATTCCGCCTGCAAAGCTCCTTGTTCCCCTGGAGGCAACCAGGAACCAGAGATCCTTCGCCTCCCTGTTCATTTTTTTACTTCCGCTGTTTTGGACATGGTGGAGGGGATTCGTATGGAGACACAGTGCATGGCGGGCCCCACATTCTTACGCATTTCTCTCACACACGTATGGTCCATTTCCCTACTTCAGCATCTTCGTGTAGAAAGTGAGCACACGGTGCCACGCATCAATTGCAGATGCTTCCCTGTAGTTCGGGACTGTGTTGTTGAAGAAGGCGTGTGGTGCACCGGGATAAATGCACATTTCGAAGTATTTCTCGTATTGGGCCATTGCCTTGACCAGTTCCGGAAGGCCGCCGTTTATTCTCTTGTCAGCTCCTCCGTAGATGCCGAGCACTCCCCCTTTGATATTCCTTACACCTTCGATGGGATCGGGATTTGACCCGTAGAAAATAACAGACGCGTCCGTTGTTCCCGTACATGCAAGGCGTCCGGACATTGAACCGCCAAAACAGAAGCCTACACTCCCTATCTTCGTTGAAACAAAATCCTGGGCATGAAGATATTCCACTCCCTTCACGAGTTCATCAGTCAGCTTGTCCTGCGGCAGGTTGAATATGCTGCCCATAAGTGCTGCAACGACATTCCTCTGCTCGGGAGGCATTTTTTCAAGCTGCTGCTTTGCGAATTCCTCATCCCTCTGTTTCTCCGGGGGTATGGACGCGTAGAAATTCATCACGTTCTTCACATTCTGTTCTGTCAGGAGCGGAGAGACGTGCTTGCTTGAGAACAGATGCGGCGCGAGAGCGACATACCCCTCAGCGGCGAGCCTGTCCGCGACATCTTCAATGTGTCTGTTAAGCCCCCATATTTCATGTATGACTATCACACCTGGATGTTTTCCTGATCCCTCAGGCCGTGCCAAATAAGCATCTATGGGTCCGAGGACCCCGTTATACTGGATTCTTTTCCCGCTGATTCCTTTCATGGCCATTTTTACACTAGCCAAACGTAAATGACAACTCGTATTAATTGCTTCATGCGCTTACGTGAATGCTGCGGGTACAGTTTCCTGTTATTCCCCTCCGGTTGATGTGAAAGTCACGGCTGTATCCAACAGTCTTTTATCGGCCGCCGTGAATTCCAGTTGCATGAAATTTGACACAGAATCAATTAAACTGCTGGGCGCAATGTCAGAGTCTTTCGGTCCATCTGGTTTCGAAAACGAGACCGCTTCTATTGTGAGGAAGGCAGCCGAACCATTTGCAGACTCTGTTCTGAACGACAAGCTCGGGTCAGTCATATTCACCCGCAATGGAAGCTCGAGATCGCCGAAGGTCCTGCTTGCGGGTCACATTGATGAAGTGGGTTTTGTCATCACCGGTATAGATGAAAAAACCGGATTCCTCACCTTCAACCCACTTGGCGGCTGGTTTGATCAGGTACTCCTTGGGCAGCGTGTCAGGATTCGTGGCCGCTTGGGAGATGTCGTCGGTGTGATTGCATCGAAGCCGCCGCATCTGCTTCAGCCGGAGGAGAGGGAGAAGGTTGTGAAACTGAGTCAGATGTACATCGATGTGGGAGCTGCTGGAAAGGAGACTGTTGAGAAGGAGCTAGGCATCAGGGTGGGGGACCCAGTATCGCCGCTTGCACAGTTCATGACCGCCCTCAACGACAGTGTAGTGATCGGAAAGGCCTTTGACGACAGAATAGGCACATTCCTCGGCATCGAAGTGCTGAAGAGGCTGAAGAAGGGGGATGTGTCACATCCCAACAGCGTCTACATGGCAGCAACCGTACAGGAGGAGGTTGGACTGAGGGGAGCACAAACCGTCGCTCATGTAGTTGACCCGGATGTTTCGATTGTGCTGGAAACTGACATCGCAGGGGATGTTCCGGGAATAAAGGAGAACGAGGCACCTGCAAGAATGGGCGGCGGTCCTTCGATCATAACTTATGATTCCAGTATGATTCCAAATCAGCCGTTGAAGAGAATGGTTATAGAAACTGCAGAGCAGGAGGGAATACCGTACCAGCTCTCAACAGTTGCTCGTGGTGGAACAGATGCCGGCAAATTTCACCTCAACCGGTCAGGATGCCCGTCTATTGCAATCTGTGTGCCAGCAAGGCACATACACTCGCACTCCGCAATAGTCAATCTCAACGACATCGATCTCGCAGCAAGCCTTGTTGTCGCTCTCCTCAGGAAGCTTGACGAAACCGCTGTAAAGAGTTTTGTGTATGAATGAAGCTTGAATGCCGGTGAACGCTCGTTGTCGAATCGTGATTCGTCTACTGTTTCTTTTGAAGTGGGCCCACTGATGAATCTGCCAGGGCTGACCGTTGTGGCATTATGGTGAAAACACACACAGCCAGCCGTCCAGTGCCTGTAATTTGCGCCATGATCTAAAATCACACAGGCTGAAGTGATATTGAATTTGTGTACTGCTTTAAAAGTATTTGCAATGCGGCAATTCAACCATCCCGGAATGCCAGTTTTGTGCGTGAATTTGTAATATAAAAACTTGCAGGTAGCTTCATACGATCATTAAGTTTTAAGTATCAATGCCTGAATATAATATGATGCAGAAATTGCGCAGTTCCGCTTTGGTAAGATTGTGCAAAGGACGAAAGTAGGGGTATGGCGAGTTTCAAATCCAATACTCAAAACAGAAATATGACTGAGGAAGAAAAAAATGGCCAGATTTGTGTTAGTTCCAGATGCAACGCTGAATTATGACTACAGAAACTTTCCGCTGCTCGACTTCATGCCGTGCGCTCCATCAAATGTGCTGCCGGAGATGTTCTACACTTTTCTACGCGGATCTGCATCTCCACCACTGGCGGATGGAAGGGCAAAGTACGCCCCGTACTCTCTGAGGAAGCTTGAAGCCGCGCTTCTGATGAAGTACAGCCCGAAGGACGTTGTTGTCGCGCACGAGGACCATCTCCAGGATTTCATCAAGGATGATACCGAAGTAATCGGCGTCTCCACAATGGATCCGCTTGGCGCGGGTCCGCTCACAATGTCCTACTCCATTCTTTTCGATACAGCGGCATATCCATGGGTAAGAAAAGAGTGGTACAGGCTGATGGACAGGATCAATACAGTCAGAAAGGGGAAGAAGGCAAAACTGGTCATTGGCGGACCCGGCGTCTGGGAATTCATGATTTTCCCTGAAGAGCTTGAGAGATGCGGAATTGACTATGCATTTCAGGGAGAAGCGGACGATATCGCACTGACCATCTTTGAACAGCTTGGGAGCGGCGATATTGACAGCAGGCTGTTCTACCACGGCTATATGAGTTATGACGACAATTTCAGGCGGGCATACAAGGAGCATGACCGCTTCATTACCAGAAAGCCCGGAACTGCTAATTATCCGAGCCTGGAGCAGATACCGCTGATCAAAGGCGCCACAATGAAGGGAATGACGGAGGTCATGAGGGGGTGCGGAGTGGGCTGTGATTTCTGCGAGGTCACGCTCCGCCCTTCAAGATACTACACGAATGAGATGATAAGGAAGGAGGTGGAAGTGAACGTCAGGGGCGGCTGGTCGAATGCCTGGCTGCACTCTGACGAGATATTCGCCTTCAAGCACGGCAGGCTGTTTGAACCCAACGAGGAGGCGCTTGTCAGCCTGTTCAGTTCCGTCATGGCCATACCGGGCATCGAGTCTGCCAATCCGACACATGGAAGGATATCCATACCTGCGGCGTATCCCGATCTCGTCGGAAAACTAAGCTCGATAATGCATGCAGGACCGTCCAACTGGATCGGTGTGCAGGTGGGCGTCGAGACTGGAAGCGAGAGACTGGCAAAGATACACATGCCCAACAAGACTCTTCCCCTGAAGATCGGGTCCGATGGGAGCTGGCAGGACATAGTCTGGTGGGGAGTGCACAATTTCAACAGGCATTACTGGAGACCTGCATTCACTGTCCAGGTGGGTCAGAGGGAGGAGGAGGATGAGGACAACTGGCAGACTGTCGAGATGATAAACAGGATGAGCAACTCATACTACGATGGAAAGCCGTTTGAATTCACAATAACGCCGATGCAGAATGTTCCCCTGGGCCTCATAAAGAGCAGAAAATTCAGCCAGCTGAAGCTTTCCGAGTCCCAGTTTGCAGTGTACTATGCAGCCTACAGGCATTTGGCAAAGATGGCAATGCGGGACTCCGCCGGTGCAACATCGGGCAAAATACTGGGACGAATGGGGACCGCATCGGTGATTTCACTTGGCGGCTGGCTGATGCTCAAGGGCGTCGAACGGATATGCCGCAGGCATGGTCTGGATATAGAAAAAGTGAAGAGATACGGCATCGATGACCAGACGGGCGATTTCAGGCCGACTCCGGTGCACGCCTGATCGCCGGCTTGACAATCTGTAACTTATTGCTTACTGACGGCTCATGCCATGAAAGATCGGACTGGTGACTGAGATGCTCTTAAATAAAAGCTGTTGCTAATCCGAAAATAGCAATGTTCGAAAGTGCCTTTGAGTCGATGGGCCGCTTATCAGAAAAGCATAGCGGGAAGCTGATTATACTCTGGATTGTTATCATTGTACTTCTTGCTCCATTCGCCACACTGCTGTTTGGAATGACTTCCTACGATATCAGTTCGGGCATAGTGCCATCCAATTCAATGGCGGTCAGGGCAGACAAGCTTCTCGCGACCTATTTCCCTTCGAGCGCTCCCAGCAGCAATTCAAGCAACAGTCTGGTGGTGGTCACGACAGGTACGAGCATCAATGACGCGAGTGTAATCTCCGCCTACCTTTCCGCACAGTCGCTCGCTGCCAGCTACCTCAGCGGCCAGGGTGTCCGTTCCAACATAACTTCCGTGCTGACTGTTGAAAAGAGCACACTTGTCGCCTTCTCCGACGGTGCTGTTCAGGAACTCAACGCGACACAGGCGCTCTCCACGCAGCTCAACGGTGAAGTACATCAGCTTAATCAGTCGCTGAACAGCAGCCTGCAGATGATATTCGGCCTGCCTGCACTTTATCTTTTCTACCTGAATGCTACCGGCTCTCCGGCCATCTCCTACGACCAGACGGAGCCAGCCGCTGCCTCATCGCCTGTTTCACTAGTCTATTTCAACTCATTCAGCGGCTACTTCAACACTTCTGCTGTTCCCGATCCATTTCTGCGGGCTTCATCTGCAATTTACAGTGCGGTGACAAACACATCGTCCCCGTACTATGTCCTGTCCACAGGCATCGAGCCGCTGCACCAGATATCCGTTTCGCTGCTTGGCAATTTCTCTCTTGCCACTTTCTCCCTTTCAACACAATCTGAGCGAAATGCTTTCTACCAGTATGTTCACAATTACTCCTACGCCACTGTGGTCCCCGCGCTTGCAGGCAATTCCACAGTCAGCGCTTTTATCGCCGACCAGCTCAACACAACTGTGCCCGCATTCTTCGAAGCAGTATACTACGGCGGCCAGCTTGCAGCTACGCCAGCGATGCAGCGGACTGTCGCGCTGCTTGTCTCCCGCGGGCTTGAGTTATCGCTGGCCTACAATCCGCTTCTCACTGTCAATAAGGGAACTATGGCTCCCTTTTTGCTTCAGCTTGAAAGCAACACTCTTGGCATCAGTCAATTCGTGACGAGACTGATGCAGTACTCCGGTTTTGGGGGCTACCCGCTTACACCCTCGCCATATGTGATGCACAGCTTCGTCGGGTATGACAACTCAACAACCATCCTCCTCATCGGAATTACGAAGAACCTCACCAACTCGCAGATGAACGACCTTGAGTCAGCCATAGAAACTGGTTTCGGTCCTGTCGGCGGCAGCCATCTGTACATCTCCGGCGGCAATGTCATGAGCAGCCAGCTTGCATCGCAGAGCCTGAATGGAATGATAAGGGCGCTGGTTATCGGCATAGTGCTTTCCATCCTGATAGTCGGCGTCTACTTCAGGTCCGCAGTCGCCGCCTTCCTGCCACTTGCGATGTTCGGTGTATCTGCTATGACCGCCTTTGCGCTCAATGCGTTACTCTACAAATACATACTGAGGACAAGCATTTCGTTTATTACACCAACACTTCTGCTGATTCTTCTGCTTGGCCTGTCAACCGATTATGTTGTTTACATAATGTCCAGGTACCGCCGCGAACTCAGAAGGGGGAACGCAAACCCGATCGTTGTTTCCAGCAAGTGGGCTGGCCATGCAGTATTCACATCAGGCGTCACTGTTTCAATGTCATATGTTGCGCTGTGGGTCTCCAATGTGCCGATATTCAGTGATTCCGGACTTACGAATGCAATAGGTGTGCTGATAGCGGTCATAGTCGCGAACACACTTCTGGTCGCAATACTTCACAGGGGAGGCAGACGCATCTACTGGCCCTCCAGGATAACACCGCTGAATGACAACGAAAAGAGCGTCATGGCGGCAATCTCCACCTCAGTGATAAAGAACAAGGGCAAACTGCTCATCGTCTTCCTGGTGGTGGCCCTCGTCTGCACCTACTACTATTACTCCACACCGACCAACATGGATGTATTCAGCCTGCT
Source organism: Thermoplasmata archaeon (assembly GCA_021796175.1). Taxonomy (GTDB): domain Archaea; phylum Thermoplasmatota; class Thermoplasmata; order Sysuiplasmatales; family Sysuiplasmataceae; genus JAJZXY01. The sequence continues at coordinate 1,928 of JAJYOM010000038.1, read as the reverse complement.
GCCCGCAGGCAGCGGCGTCACTGCCATTGAGCTGGTCAACAGCAGTTTCCATGGCGACTACTTCGATCAGGCATACATCATACTGGGCCTTGGCGCCCCGCTGCTGACGTCCGCCGGGTACAACCAGGCGCTGATGAGCGAGGTGACGACTGCCGAAAATGCGCTCGCGTCCAACAGTCACATTTCGGCCATCGAGGGTCCGACATACCCGTACGGCTACTACGTCCCGTACAACCTGACAGGCATACCCTCAGCGCAGCAGTCTGCATACAGGACACAGATGAACCAGTATATCGGCACAGACAGCAGCTATGTGCTTATAACCTTCGAGCTTTCTGCTCTTTCATGGACGCCGTATGCGTCCAGTTTTGTCAATTCGCTTCCGTCTTACATCGCAGCGCACGTCGGGAACAGCGTCAGGACATATGTCGGCGGCTTGGCAGAAGGTCTCAACAATGCCTACAGTTTCACTGACACCAGCTTCACAAACATGATACCTGTGCTTGTGATCGCCATATTCGCTGTTCTGGCTATACAGATAAGCGCCCTGTTCACTCCCATCCGGCTGGTGCTGATGGTTCTGGCATCAGTGATAATTGCCCTTGCACTTACTTACGTGATCATTCATGACCTCTACCACCTTTCGCTGCTGATATTCCTTCCGATGTTCACAATCATAACGCTTCTGGCAGTCGGGCTTGACTATGACATATTCATGGTCGCACGTGTCCGTGAGGAGGTCATGAAAGGAAAGACCGACCAGGAGGGAATAATAGTGAGCATGACCGAGAATGGCGGCGTGATCATAACACTCGGTGCGGTTCTCTTTGCCACCTTTGCATCGCTGCTGTTCAGCGGTATCGGTCTTATTGAGGAGATTGGCGCCGGTCTGGCCCTCGGGGTGCTCATTGACACATTCATCAGCTGGCCGCTTTTTGTCCCGTCCGTGATGCTGCTACTGCACAGGTTCAACTGGTGGCCGTCGAAGCTCAGTGCAATCAGGCAGGATGAGAAGACAAAGGTCGATGACTAGTCCTGCTTCTCGTAGACGGGCGCGTGCTCCGCAATACCTTCAGTGTAATTGGCGTACCTCGCCGCAACATGAAGGAAGTCGCACAACCTGTTGACGTATGAGAGTATGTGGCCGTTGAAGCCCTCTCTGCCCGAGATGCTCACAATCCTTCTCTCGGTCCTTCTGGCCACAGACCTTGCCAGGTGAAGTGCAGCCCCGCTTTTACTTCCGCCGGGGAGTATGAACGATTTCTGCTCCGGCAGCTTCTGGGACATGCCGTCTATCTCCCTTTCCAGCCTTTCGACCATGACTGCAGTCACGTGAGGCATGCCCTGTATCTTCCTGCCCTCCGAGCTGAGCTCTGCACCGAGCGCAAACAGTTCGCTTTGCACCCTCCTCAGTATGGTTGCAAGCAGCTCTTCTCTTACATGTATGAGCCCCAGACCGATACAGCTGTTAAGTTCATCGACAGAGCCTACTGCTTCTATGACAGGATCATCCTTGCTTACCCTGCTTCCCCCAAGGAGGCCTGTAGTTCCCCTGTCCCCCGTCCTGGTGTAAATTTTCGGCATCTCCATCTCACAGCAGCGGTATCAGGTAGCTGTCCACCGATATGGCCCCTGCTCCGAGCATAAACAGTGCGAGCGCCATGGCGAAATAGGCTATGTCAATCTCGTAACCCTGTGCATACCTCTTTCCAAGGAGTTTCCAGGAAACATAGATGGTCATTATTGACTCGAGGGCCATGAGGAGTCCTATTATCTGTACACCGAATCCAATGATCATGAGGAGACCGCCGAAGAATTCAAAGTAACCCGTGATAAGAGTGACTGGACCGGGTATCCCTTTTGTCCTCATGAAATCTATTACATCTTCTCTCCTGGAACCTATTTTCGGGTAGCCGTGTATTGCAAAT
>JAJYOM010000186.1 GCA_021796175.1 Thermoplasmata archaeon | reverse complement strand
GAGCCTCCTGCCCCTGAGCACTTCCGGCCCGACACTCCTCTTCCTGCATTCAATGAGTTGCGCATTCACAAAGAAGCTTCGGAGAGGGAGTTCATCAATCTTTTTGCCCTCCTCTATGAAGTGGTATGGCGCGTCCACATGAGTCCCCGAATGCACGCCCTCCCTCAGCTCGGTAAGGTTCACCTGGTCTCCCCTCTTTTTGCTCAAAGCCCAGCTGACCTGAAATGGCGGATTGCCCTCGTAAATCGGCATTCCTTCCCTCAGGCTCACTGAAACATCTATCATCCGCGGTCCAGCCATTCCATCACTGCCCCAGTTCCCTGTACTTTACAATGTATCTGTCAACTGTGTCCACGAGTGCAGCATGACTCCATGTGAGCGGAGAGACGGAGAGCGCGCCGCCGGTCACCGGGTCCAGCTGTTCTGCAAGTATGCCGCTCTCAAGCGCATGCTTCTCAGTCCAGTTGAGCAGTTCTGCGGCACTGGAAAGGGATGCCCTGTTCCTGGCTGTGGCAATATACCAGTCGGCAAGCCAGAGCGTGCAAATGAACCATGGATTGCCCTGTATGTCCAGGTAGGCTGAATTGCGCTGGTACCAGTCGCCGGCATACCTTGCGATGCCGCCTATACTACCCTTGAGCCACAGCCTTTCCCTGACCGAGTTCATAGTGGAGACAACCATCGGGTCGTCCGGCGGCAGCACACCGAAATAGAATATGCCCGCTAGGCTTGCATCCACATCGTCGTCGGGCTTCCTTGCCTCATCACCGGAATACTGGAGTCCCCTGATAAACCTGTTTTCGCTGCTGCTCCAAAGGTAACGGAGCATGGCTTTCTTCAGGCTGTCGGCAGCCCTCCTGTATTTCATCGCATTTGCATCCTCGCCGAAGCGATCGCAGAAATTCGATGCAGCCACAAGCCCGGCATACACTGCGGAGCAGGTGAATGTCCAAACTCCCCTCCGCTCCTCCCACAGGTCGTAACTGTCAAGCGGAAGGCCGGTGGATACGTCTGTGTATGAGCACATGAAGTCGGCGGCATTCTTGATAAGCTCCCTGTACATCGGCTTGATGAATTCCACATCCCTGTACCTGCTGAAGTGGTTCCAGAGCGCGTGTATGACCAGCCCGGTCTCATCCTCCTGTATAGGAAGCGATGGCCTGCCGTTCAGCATCCACGGATGCCAGCTGCTTGCGAATGAGCCGTCCGGGTTGTATTTCTGCAGGAAGTATCCCCTTCCGCTTATCAGTTCGGAGCAGAGAATGTAGAATCTCGATGCAGGCTCCCAGTAACCTGCATTGTCAAGCGTCATTGCGACCAGCGCACCGTCTCTTGGCCAGATGTAGCTGTATGTATCCCTGTTGAATCGAAGAAGGTCGGTGTCATTTCCCGCGATTATACCGCCGTGGCTGTCGACGTTTGTCATTATGGAAAGGAGGCTCCTGCGGTAGAGTTTCTGCACACCCTCACTCAGATCACCGTAATCCTTCTTTTCCTTCGTGGCCCACAGTCGCCAGTAATCCGCTGTTCTCTGTATAAGACGGGGCACACCGCGGGACTTGACTAGATTCTGGAGCTTGTCAACGCTCTTGTAATCCTCCCCCGCCACCATGAAATATGAACCTGATTTTGTCTGCCCCGAGGGAACAATGAAAGTCAGCCCAAGCACAGAATCGACCGAGCCTTCTGAAATTGCGTTTCCGGAGAGCACTCCGTCCTCTGCATCCACCCAGGTTCCCTGCTTGCCCTCGAATTCTTTCTGGCCGCATGCAAACTGCGCTATGCCGGATTCGCCTTCATCGGCGCCGCCATCCATCAGGAAGTAGCGCCTGTCCTTGTAGTGCAAAACCGCTTTCAGTTCCGGGTCATAGAACGCTGTATCGCCTATATCGTTGCCGTAAAGGTGGAAGTCATGGTGGAAGAAGATGCGCACTTCAGCGTCCGGCCCGGAAAACCTTGTCACCTCTATCCTCCTGAGAAAGGCGTCGATGACGAAATCCACGGCGTCCTGGAAATGCAGCCTGACACCCAGCTGGTTGTTTGTAAGAGTGACATCAGTCACAAGCGTATCCTCAACGTATTTCAGTTCCCTGTCCCACCCAGAGGAATCTGTCCAGCTGAACTGGCCGTTTACCCAGACACCCACCCTGAACTCATGCCCGACGCAGTGGTTTTCCCTGCCGATGTACGGGTAGTAGATATCCCTGATGACGTAGTTGCTGTCAAACGAGACAAGAAGTTTCTCGTTTCCGAGCGGAAGATCCCTTGGCAATGTATCACCTGCTCCAGTCAATTGTTACCTTCACAGCGTCTGCTCCTCTCTCGCTGAATGCGGCAGAGAATTGATCAGGAGGGAATCTGTGAGTGACCATCTGCCTGAGCACACCGGGAAATCTCTTTTCTATTTCGACCATGTCGTTCAGTGCATCCCTGAAGTAACTTATGTTTGCATTGACAATGCCGACAACGACCAGATTGTTGAGGACAATCGAGCGCATGATGCTCACTGCAGGCAACTGATACACCTGTGAGCCGCCTGGAATGCCTGTCAGAGCAATGATTCCGTTTGGACCCAGTACAGGTATGCTGTCCAGCCCAACGGCAGCATCGCCAGTGGCCTCGACTATCATATCAAACTGGCCGATATCCTTTGAGAACTCGGCAATGGATGTCGTCTGCGTATCAAGGTGACTCACTCCCGCTGACTTGAGCAGCATCGCCCTCTTTGTGTCTGCACCATGACGATCTGCGGCCCAGACCTGGAAACCCCTGATTCTAGCAATAAGTGCAGCCAGCAGCCCGACAGGGCCCGTGCCAAGAACAAGCGCTTTTTTGCAGCTGTAGCCGTCCCCGCAGTCCCAGGTCCACTCAACGCGTTTCTGAAGGTTAAGCGACTGTGTAACAGCCTTCTCCCCGATGGTCATAGGCTCAGTCAGGACAGCAAAATCGCCAATAC
>JAJYOM010000037.1 GCA_021796175.1 Thermoplasmata archaeon | reverse complement strand
ATGGCAGAGATGCCTGCGAACAAGAATGCGCGTACAACATCGGAATCGTCAGCGGCGAATTGAGCAATCCGGCTTTGGCGGAGGGCGATTTTTCAGCTATTGCCGAGGAGGGAATTGAATTCGTGCATGCCGAGATAAACGGTATCGACGTCGATGGAATGAATGTCCGGACAACAGAAGGTGATTTTCATGCCGAGTACATTGTCATATCAATGGGCGCCGAGATGGCGCCGTCAGTGATTCCCGGACTCGCGGAGGCAGGGCATAACATTTACGATAAGGACGGTGCCGTCGCATTTCGACGCGATCTCGAGCGTCTGGAAGGCGGCCGGGCCGCCGTTCTCATATCACGTACGCCGTTCAAATGCCCTGCTGCCCCCTACGAGGCCGCATTCCTAATAGACTCAGTCCTCCGGCAAAGGGGGGTCAGGGAAAAGTGTACGGTGGACATTTACACGCCGGAATGGCAGCCAATGCTCGCCGCCGGCGATGCGATGGGCGACGCACTCGTCAGTATGCTGAAGGAACGTGGCATAGGCTACCAAACGGAGCATATGGTGCTCAAGGTTGACCATGGACGCAGGAATATGCTGTTTGAAATCGACGATGCCGGATATGACATACTGGCTTATGTGCCTCCGCACATCGCCCCAGAACCTGTCCGCAGGGCCGGCCTCACCGATTCGACCGGCTGGATACCAGTGAATGCTGAAACGCTGGAGACGAAGCATGCCTGTATATTTGCCATAGGCGACATAGCGTCGATCAGGCTGCACAACGGCGTCTTCCTGCCCATGGCAGGCGTGTTCGCCCTGCAGGAGGGCGCTGTTGTGGCGGCGAACATCGCATCGAGACTAGGCGCAGGAGAGGGAGACAGATTCATGGGTGGCGGCTACTGTTTCATCGAAACTGGCGGAGGGAAGGCGGCCATGGGCTCGGGAAATTTTTATGCGAGGCCAGGACCGGCCGTCACGTTCGAACCCCCATCAGAGGAGCACAAGAGAACCAAGGATGAGTTCTCCGCTGCTATCCTTGAAGCGCTGCGGCCGGGGCGTTAACGCCTTCGCGGTTATATGCCGGAACGGAATGCGCGGGCCCGACGATTTATCCGTCTGGTATCTTCAATAATCTCTGTTGCCGACGTTTTGCGGAACGGATCGGAAATGCCGTCAGTTCTCATGTCTGACCACCCCAGATCGGATAAATCGACCGGCTCAAGCTGGAAAAGGAAAAGGGGAGTTCGAGGCGAATTTACTCGACAGAGCAGCGTCAGCCAAAAGCTTTTAAGCCATCTTATAATCAACACGGGCATGCCAGAATCAAGAGCAACAGGGCTCGCGGGTATACTGATATTTGTCGGTGCCGCACAGTTCATGCTTTCCCTGCTCGTGGCGGAGGCGATAAGGCCATCGTACAGCGTGTCCACGAACTACATAAGCGATCTCGGCGTTGGTGTCAGCGCGCCCATCTTCAACGGCTCAATCATCGTATTGGGCATCTTGCTCGTGCTTGCTGCATATCTGCTCATTCGCGGGGTCGACTCGAAGCTATTTCCCCTGTTTCTGCTACTCGCCGGGGTGGGCGCCGCCGGGGTGGGCATCTTTCCCGAGACGACCGGAACGCCGCACCTGCTCTTCTCCCTTATAGCATTCTTGTTCGCAGGCATCTCTGCCATATACGGTTACAGGTTCACCACCGGAAGCCTGTTCAGCTACTTCTGCATCGTACTTGGCGTCCTTTCCCTCATCGCGCTCGTCCTGTATTCAACAGGCCATTACGGCGCGCTGCACAGGGGCGGAATGGAGCGCATGATAGTCTATCCGGTCATCCTGTGGGCGATGGGTTTCGGCGGTTATCTGCAGTCTGGTGCGGCAAAGGCGGCAAAAGGAACGTCCTCAGGCTGATGCCCACGGTCATGGACCGGATGCAATGGGCGTAAGCCGTGACTGTCAGGTGTTTCCTGCCCCTTTACCTTCTCGCCCTGAAATACGGTCTGAAGTATTGACAGGCAAATTGGAACAGCAGCTGTTCGGCGAACCTGTCTTATTACGCCGCATTCCTCAACACATATCCGATCAGCTTCCTGAGGCCGGTTTATTTTACTAAGAGCCCGCACTTTGCGAAACACAGACAACGCCGGTTGCAGTCACAGGCCAAACCGCACCAGAACACCCTTTTCTCCGCTCATTCTGTTGAGGATGAAACAACACCCGCCGTAGCCTGTGTTTTACTTGTTGTTTTTTGACAATTCAGTTTCCGGTGCGAGTGCGGACAGGGACTGCAACGGTTCGCCCGATGCGGTCCGCTGTGCCTGACCGGCATCTGCTGCACAGATGACATGCTTAAGTCAGTGACAGCATTATTGTAGCCTTGAGCAGAAATATTGCCCAGGATAACAAGATGGAAGTGCGCCGCATGTCTATCAGCAACGACGGACGGTTGGAATATTCCATTCCATTTGAGGACCAGTCGCCCACTGCCATGCTGTCGCTTGTTGACTTTCTCAAGAAATACTACTTCACCGCCAATGAGAAATATTTCAGCGGACCTGTAGGCTACAGCCGGCCGGACAGGGACGTTCCTGTCCATGTGTTCAGCTTCTCAGTAAAACTTGATCCCGGGACGCCTTTCACTGTTACGCTCTCAATTTCCGCAAATGCTGCTACAGTGTCCGCAAATAACCATGCTGCTTTATCCGATAAGGCAGCGGGCCAGTTTGGTTTGCTCGCCGAGGGTATCGAGGTCACAATCAGGACTTTCCTGATTTCAGCGAGGAGAACATCAGCATACTTCATACTCTCCGGGAGGCGAGGGACAGGCATGGAGTTGCCTGCTGCCCAGTCTGAAAGACCCGGAACGTCCCTTCTCAGGCGGATCATGCGCGGGAATGCAATGAACCTCTTCCTCTTCTTTCTGATCGTGAGCTTCATTTTTGTAATATTCCTGGGTGACTACGCTCTGGTCGCTGTAATTGCCCTTCAGACTGTTTTCCTATTTTTCTCTGACAGAGTTGCACTTGCAGTCGGCAGCATACGTCCCTCGAAGGACAATCCTGACGTCATGGTCATAAGCATACAGCTGACTCAGGAAAGTGCACAGCTGCTGAGGAAGGAGCGGAGATGGATGCTCATGACAATGAGAAATCGTCTTCAGTCGGCAGTTTTCTCCGGTGCATCCGAGGATTCGCTCAGGGCAGATGTCAGGGAAATGCTCGGCAGACGCGGAATCGTTGCAAGTGACAGCGATATCAGATTCACTCTGAGGCATGTTTACTCAATAGTCGAATCGGCTGCCGGCAAATTCCATTACCCCACACCCAAAGTGGTCATCGCAAACACGCCGGCTGACAATGCATCCGCCATGGGGATTTCTCCGGGCCTGTCCACAATAACGATTACAGCGGGAGCACTGGAAGATTTGGATGATGATGAGCTGGAATCCGTCGTGGGCCATGAAGTCGGCCATATCAAGGGCAGGGACCCTGTCCTGCTGTTCGCATTGACATCAATCATGTACATTGGCGGTTTCTATTTCTGGATCCCGCTGCTGCTGTTCCTCGGCTTCTTCTATTTCATCCTTGCATTCGGCATTGTCTTCCTGTTTGGCAAGTTTCTGGAAACAAGGGCTGACACCGAGTCAGCGAACTGCATCGGGAAGCCGGAAAAGCTTGCTTCTGCACTCACAGGTATAGGTTTCAGACAGCTGTACTATGAAAGGTACTCAACAAGCACCAAGGTAATAGACTGGTTGAGATTTGACCCTCATCCGCCGACTTACTTTCGCGTGCAGCGACTATACACAATTGCTTCAAAGCATACCAGGGTGAGGCACACCCTCCTGGTTTCCACAAGGGACTGCATTGCAGGGTTCTTCAGGGCTATCGCCGGTACTTGAGGTGAGCACATGTTTGTCTGCGCAGGGTGAAACTGATGACACTCACTGTTCTGACTGTAAATGACGCTGTCCATAACTCTCTGGGCGAATCACTTTGCTCTGAACTGAAAAGGGCCGGTTATGATGCTCGAACCTCGGTGCAGGCTGTTGAAGTGACAGGCGCCCGGCCACCGGCGGAGATATACGCAGTTCTGGCGAAGGCGATGAGGGAGCAGGACAATACGCTGTCTTTGTGCAGTATCTCGGACATTCCGCTTGATATCTCACCGGATGTGAGAGTGCTGCTGGTACCTCAGAGAATGAGAAGGGAGGACAGTTTCCTCTCGCCTGGGACGTACACCAGAATGCCATCAGGATCAACCGTTGCATGCGCCGGTGCACTGAGGAGGGCACAGATGCTTCACGCGAGAAGAGACCTGAATGTACACATCGTCAGTTCCACATCCTCCTCACTGCTCTCTTCCGTAAGTGACGGCGAATTCGACTCATGTATCCTGCCAGCGCATGAGTTAGTCTTTCTTGGTCAACCACAGAAAGGCATTCTGCGGCCCTATCCGCTCCCGGTGAGTCACTTTGTTCCGGCAATGGGTCAAGGGGCTTATGCGCTTCTCTCCTCAGGCGCAAAGTTGCCAAAGAGAGTGATCCTTCGCCTGCATCATGCCGGGACAGTTGAGGAAGTCACAATGGAAAGGGAGATACTGAAGAGACTTGGCAATACTGCAGAAGCAGTTGTTGGCGTGACCTGCCAGTCGTTCGGCTCGGGGTTCAATGTTAATATTCAGGCATTGACAGAAGACGGGCGCCTGGAGAGAAAACTGAAGTCGGCTGTGGCCGGTTTGCGTGATGTGGAAAGACTGGTCGGAATGTTCAATGAGCATCGTTCGGCCCTGTTCACCAGGAGAGCATAAACTCCGGATGAATCAATTCAGCATGGTACAGCGGACTCAATTTCTCAGTACGACATCTCGGCTATCTTCTTCCAACCTGGATATTTTGTCTCGATCCTTGAGTCCAGTGTCAGCGGATCCGTGCCGTGGGTTGCATTAAGGCCAAGAAGTATCAGGAACACAATAGCCTGTATGATGCCGGTGCCTGGATCAGTGTAGCCGGGAACAGGTAATCCGCCGAAGCCCTCGCCCACGCCCCATGCGACTACTGCAAAGACAGCCCCGCCAATGTATACAACTTTCCGGCCGAAACCGAGTACCAGTGCAAGAGCTATGATTGCCTCAAGCACACCGACCAGGTAGGCATAGAAAACAGGCGCGGCCGTTACCTGCGCCTCCCAGAACGAGAACCAGCCGTTGAGGAACGACGGAGCGCTGGATGCCTGTCCCTGCACAACAGAGACGATGTTGCCGGCCAGATTGTAGTAGAACGCGATAAACGCCTCGGAGGCATATACCAGTCCGAATAGTACAGCAGATGCCCTGCTGAGCTTCATCGAATTTCTCGAAAACCAGCCCCTGATCCTGTCCTGCGATATCCTTGGGACTTCCGCTATTTTGCTCCACCAGCTTAAGTGTCCCTCTATAATGTAGTCAAGTGTGTACCTGTCCCTTCCATATGTGGCACCGAGCACTGTCAGGAAGAGAAGTCCGAGCGCGTAAATGTCGCCTCCGCCAACAGTGACAGAACCAGTGCCATACGGTCCGCCAAAACCTTCCGGAACAGCCCATATGAAGAGTGCAAGCATTATGCCGCCGAAGTATGCAATCTTCCGTGCAAATCCGGTTATCAGCGCGAATGCAATTGACAGCTCAAGGAATCCTGTTCCGTATGTCACGAGCATGGGAGCGGAAGATACAACGCCATGCCAGAACGAGAACCAGCCGCTCAGGATGGCCGGCTGCCCGACACCAGCTTCCTGAACTATGCCCGGTATCTGCTGGTAGAGATTATTCTGGAATTTGAAATAGCCGTCTATGCCCCATAGCAGACCGAATATGATCGCAACGAAGCGGGAGAGTCTGACGCCCCTCCCCCATATCAGCGAACTCTCTATTTTTTCCCCTTTGACCATGTTCTTGACGATAAGGGGTTCGACGTTTTTATTCATTCTGGTTTCCTCTTCATCGTAATTAACTGAACACAGGGGGGATGATACGCGTCCTCCGATCCGCAGAATGCACCATTATATCTTCAACTGCTGGCAAGCATCGCTCACACTCAATTGACTGCATCATAATTCCTGTTGCCCGGATATTTATGGACGGCCCGAAATGTCAGGCGATCCGGTTAAATAGAGAACGTATCTGGCAGAATAGGCTTTATTAATTCAATCCATTAAGGTAGACAGGAAGTAGGATGGATACTGTAGAATTGACCGTTGAAGTCGAAAGGACTGACTGCCTGGTGACAAATCTTGTCTTTTCAAAGTTACAGAATGCTTCAGTCGGAAGACTCGTGATCGGCAGCGAGACCAGCCTGCACAAGGTTGATTACAACCAGCTTCAGGAATTCATCACCGAATTCAGAAAAATTGCCAAAAGTGTGAGGCAGATTTCAAAAGAAACAGCCTGGGTGGAGTCTGAAAGCTGCACAGCATGCAAATTCTTCGCATCCATTAACATGCCAATTATTGGCAGCAGGACGGTCGACAAGGAGAGGGTGATTTTCAGACTGATGGCTCAGTCCAAGAAGACTGCAGACCGTCTAATGCGTGAGATGACGGAGGTTGGCCTTAAGCCCAAGATTGTGGATATCACGGAAAGCGAAAGCATGGAAGTGACCGACAGGGAGAAGGAGGTGCTGCTTTATGCCTTCAATCACGGTTATTTTGAGCAGGACAGGGGATCCTCGCTTACTGAGCTCGCCGACGGACTTGAGGTGTCGCCCTCATCTCTGTCAGATGTAATGAGGCGGGCACTTCGGAAGATTGTGATGGAATATCTTAAGAACAACACCTGAGCGCCGGCTGCCTTCCGCGCTGTCGCTGTATTGCACTCATTTCATCCGGCTGAAGGCCGGCAATTTCAGCCGGTCGCCGCATGCAGGGATGAGATTAAAGTGTCTATGTCCTCCTCGTTGTTCATATGATGGACGGAGACCCTGATTCCGCCAAGACCGGCGCTCCCTCTGCACGATACATCGACACCCGCCGCAGAGAGTTTCTGAACAATTCTTGAGTGTTCATCCTGGCCTTTCGCGACTCTGAATGTTGTAATTGATGAAGCACTGCCCTCATCCCGGGGCGAAATGATTTCGGCGCCAAATCTGTCCAGGCATTCCACAAGATATCCGGAAAGTTTCCTGATACTCCTCTGCGCATTCTCACTTCCAACAGAATTGATTAGGCTGATGGATTCCTTGAGGCAGACCATTCCTGCATGGTTGAGCCAGCCGCCGTATTCCATTTTAATTGCATTGTTCACAGGCTCCAGCGTATCGAACGCAGTCTTGTCATCCCTGGCGAAATAAGCCGCCCAGCCTTCTGCTGGTTCCTGTGTGTTGTTGAGTGAAATGTAGGGCGGACTCAGCTCTTCGACCGCCCTCCTGCTTACGTACAGGAGTGCCGCTCCGAAGGGACTCGTCATCCACTTCTGGCCACCTGCAGCTGCAAAATCGGGCCTGAGCTCCCCGACGTCGAACTTCATGGCACCCATGTGCTGCACTGCGTCAGCCACCACAAATGCACCCCTTTCTCTCGCCCCTGCTGAAATTGTCTTCAAATCCGGCCTGAAGCCGTTTACCCATACAACAGAGCTGAGCACGACAGCTTTTGTTCTGTCATCCATCAGCGAGATCATATCATCGGCAGAGTATTCTCCCCTTTCTGACTTTGCGATTCTGACCTCCACCCCCTTCTCCTTCCACCTCTGGAGTTCCGCTCCAGTCGAAGGGAATTCGAGATCATCCGTGACCACATTGTCCCCCTTTGATGGTCTTATGGAATCAAATGCAAGCTGCACACCCTGCGTGGTGCTGCTGCCTGCTATGGCTATGTCATCGGCCGCTGCGTTGAGCAGTGTGCCTGCCTCCCTTCGCACTCCGGCAGAGAGATCGTGCCAGGCAGAATTAATGTCCCCGTTTCTGAACGAGCAGGCCTGTTCGACCATTTCCCTTATTGCCGAGGCAGCCCTCCTCGGCGGGGGCGACAGCGCCGCCCAGTTGAGATATCTCCTGTGTTTGAAAACATCGAACTCCTCCCGTGCATTTGTCAGCGCAGTGGTCGACATGGTCAGGTGGATGCACTATCCACTAATTTAGGCAAGCGATTATCTCTGTCCTCTTTTCCTTATCAGTGAGAATATGTCTGAAAGTGCAAGGACGCAGAATACGAGACCGGTGAGGAGTGTTATGAAAAAGAAAACCTCTATGTCTATGAAGAACCAGTACGTGTTGACCGACGCAACTGTGTTGATGAATGAAATTATCATGAGAAGTATGCCATTGAGTATGGTAAAGAGAAAGAGCCTGTTCACCTGCCCGAAAATCGGCTGCTTCAGGCTCTCACCGGCGAAGTTCGGCAGCATGGCAACCATTATTGAGAAGGCTGCGAGCAGCAGCCCGATTATCGTTGCATAGACAACAAGCAGCTGACTTCCGGAGAAGAATCTGATGAAACTGGACGGCGGGCTGTAGAGTCCTGCCCGGCTGAGGCTGCTGTCGACAAGCAGTAGCGTGACTATGAATGCAACGAAGATGTCATTCCTTACTTTGAAGAGGCTGTCCACCCTGCCTCTCATCCTTATTTGCGCCATCTTGAGCCGTGAATCGAACCGCAGTATGAAGATAAGTCTTTCGGAACGATTTGCATTTGCATCAATTCACGGCTCCACAAATATATGCTGTTCTGCATTCCGGTTGTCTGGCATGCTCAAAGAAATCACTTCCTGCATGTCATTCAAAGAAAGATAGCATTGTAGCGGACTGGTCCTTCCAGTAGCCGATAGCAGGCTGCAAAGGTTGAAATATCCTCCTCAGGCTAGGCTGTATTCAAGCTGGGCCCCCATTGTCAATATCCGCATATGTTATAAGCGTCACAATCGCGGTGATAGCTGCAATCGGATATCCCGGCATTTTTCTGCTTATGATGCTTGAGGGAATGCTGCTGCCGATACCGTCTGAGGTCGTCATGCTCTTCGGCGGCTACCTGGTTGCGACCGGTGGCCTGTCTGGAGCAGTCGGAATACCGGCAGTGCTCATACTGCTCGCCGCTGGAACGGCTGGGAATGTGACCGGCGCCCTTGTGGCCTACATGATTGGGAAATTTGGTGGTCTCCGCCTGCTGGTGCGTTATGGAAGGTACATCATGATCGATGAAAAATCCATACAGCGAGCTGACAGATTCTTTTCGAAATATGGCGGGCGGTCGGTTTTCACAACCAGGCTGATACCGATTTTCAGGACATTCATTTCCATACCCGCCGGCATAGCTGAAATGAATATCGGTACTTTCACCATGTATACGGCACTTGGAACGACAATCTGGAATATACTGCTTGTTTACATTGGCATGACGCTCGGAAAGAACTGGAATGTGGTTCTTCCATACTTCGAATATTTCACCTACATCGCAGCGGCCCTGATACTGGTAGCATTCCTGCTGTGGCTTCGCTCGGCCCTCAGGAGAAGGACAACAAGCCGACTCGGAAAGCTGTCGGGCGTACGGGACGATCGGTGATCGGTTCATCACTTTCTCAGGGCGGCGGGCGCCGGATCATGCGCGTTCATAGATCATCAGGTAGCTGTGTGCTATCCGGAGCATCGCGCCATCTTTCCCGCGAGGTGCAGTTTTCCTGCTGCCGTCGATTACAACTATCTCCCTGAGCCTGAAGTCCCTGTTTTCATGCATATCTGTCAAAGTCAAAAGTCCCACCGGGAAGAGAGTTCCATCAATCCTCCTGTCCGCCGCTCTTATGCAAAGAAGCGCACCCTTCTCCAATATGGCCGCAAGCTGCGAAACTGCATATTGCAGCATCTCTCTGCTTTTCAGCATCTCCCCAGTATTTCCGGCAGCTGCCTGCATTTCAGTGTAGACCGCCCCGTTCACGCGCCTTATGCCGGTTCCCTGTCTGCCCGCCTTCAGAATGAATGTACCCTGATTTCCCGAAAGCCTTTCTATGTTGTGCAAAATGTTACCCGTTTCATCATCCCACACAGTTCCGGTGCTAGTCTTCCGTGAATCCGTTCTGCCGTCCGCCAGACGGAAACTGAATTTCCTCCTCTTCGTGACAGGTTCAAGCATGGACAGCTGTGCCTTCCCTTTCCTGAATACGGGAAGGTATTCGTGCTCGAGCAGGAGGAACCTTCCCTGGACTGCCTTGTTGTACCACAGGCCCGAGGTCCTTGTGTTGAACTGCCTCTTTACAATCAGTTCAAGGAGCTCAAATCCGTTCCTGAGGTAAAGTTCTATCAGCGTGAAACCCAGCGGCACATTTCGCTTTTCCTTTCTCCTGTCACCAATCAGCACAGCGCATCTTCCGCCCCTCCTGAGCACCCGCCTGCTCTCCTCCACCACCTTCTTCATTTCGCAAGTGTAGCTCTCCGGATCCAGTGAAGAGAGATCCCCCGGGACAGCCTGAGAGTATCTGATTATACCGGCGTACGGCGGATGAGTGCATATCAGGTCGATGCTGCTGTCCTCAAGCGCACTCAGTCTTCTGGCATCACCTTCATTTACCGACAGTTCGGCAGCAATCGGCTGCACCCCTTTTTCCAATGCGGCGGCCCTCACTTCGCCCAGTGCCTGTCCCGCCATCTTTACAGCAACAGGATTAATGTCAAAACCAATGAAATTTCTGCCAAGCAGGAGCGATTCTACAGCTGTTGTTCCACTTCCTGCGAAACAATCCATTACCATATCCCCCGGAGATGAATAACGGAGGAGAAGGTTTCTGGGTATGTACGGGGACCAGTTGCCTCTGTAAGATCCGTTATGTGTTGCCCAGTTCCCCCTGCTCCTGAAGCTCCAGACTGTCGTCCGCTCCGGGTGGAATTCGTCCGGCCCAAGTTTCGATAATTTCCTCACTGCGGCTGCCGAGAACCATCCTGCTCCCCTCTTCTTAATCACAATTTCGGAAAGGGTTGCGAACGAGATTCCGAACCTGCTGCCTATGTCTGCATCACTCATCCCGGTTTCCTTTGCCTCAAATACGGCACTCTCCCATTCATCCCGGCTGTGAGCCTTCCTGAGATGTCTTCCGAGTCCGCTTTCGGCGGGTTCGCGGCAGAGAGGGCACTCACGCGGGCGGGATGAATTCATTCCACGTGCTGACACTTTCAGACCTGTACCCATCTGCAGATCATTCCACCTTCAGTTCAGGCTCCTGCAGCAAATGTCACTTGATGCCCTTCCCGCCATCAACGAGCAGTGTCTGCCCTGTGATGAAGCCAGCGCTTTCCGAGAGGAGGTACTCAACAGACGAGGCTATGTCCTCGGGCATCCCCCACCTTTTCAACGGGGTGGAATCTATGACCTCCTGCCTGAAGCTCCTGTCAGTCCAGCCATCCCTGTTCATATCAGTCATTGTAAAGCCCGGCGCCACACAATTGACCCTCACAGCCGGTGCCAAATCCAGCGCAAGAGCTTTTGTTATGTGTATCAGTGCAGATTTGCTCGCCTGGTACGGATATGCTCCTGCTGAGGGTGCCATGCCCATTATCGAGGATATGTTGACCACACTGCCTTTTCCCTTTCTGAGACTGTCGGCAAGCAGTTTTGTCAGGAAAAATGGAGACCGCAGGTTCAGGTTGACGACTCTGTCCCAATTTTCAACAGTCTCGCCTTCCAGCGAATGGCCGGAGTAGACACCAGCATTGTTCACAAGGCCCGATAATGTGTCCGTTATTCCCAGCGTTTCAGTCGCTGCCTTTCTTATGCCCGCAGCGGTCGAGAGGTCAGATTTCACGAAGTGGATGCCTGCGCCTTCCGGTTTTCCAAATGTATCACTGATTTCTTTCTTACCTGTGTTGTAGTGGGCAATCACTTCAGCACCGCGCCTGTGAAGGCTGAGCGCGACCTCCCTGCCTATGCCTCTGCTCGCCCCGGTTACTAGGAAGAACCTTCCACTGAATGAATCAACGGATGTCCTCTTACGAGCTGACTTCGTCGCGAGTCCCCCCTTCAACTCAGCTCTCCTCCCTCAGGTTCTTCCTGTACCTATCGCAGAACGAATTGTAATTCCATTTGTAATCAGTCCACATCTTCATGTACTCCTCATCCACCTTTCCAACAACCTTCGCCGGTATTCCGACAGCGATGGATTCGTCGGGAATGTCGGTTCTGTTCTTCACGACAGCACCTTCGCCCACTGCTGCCCACTTTCCGACCCTTGCGAAGTCAGAAATGATTGCCCCCATGCCCACAACCGCCCAGTCATCCACCCGTCCTGTATGGATAATGCATCCGTGACCGAGCGTGACATGCTCCCCTACGACTGTCTTCTCGCCCGGTCTTGCGTGTATTACGCAGTTTTCCTCTACAGCAGTGTACGCACCGATTTCCACCTCACCGTAATCTCCCCGAATGACTGCACCTGGACCAACCCAGACATTCTTTCCAAGGTGGACCTTTCCTATTACGGTAGCTCCCGGGAAGATGTAAGTGCCTTCACCCATCACGGGCCGTCTTCCCTCAAAACTGTAAATGCCCATGCGAACTGCATGCGCATGGGACTTTTAAAATCAACCGGATGAGTGTTTCAGTGCAACTTTGTCCTGTCACATAACGCATAAAATGTCTTCAGGCAGGAACTTCTGCCGGTGTTTACTGTTTCTTTCTCGGATCAAAAACAACCTCCATGCTGCCCTTTCTGACGACCACACCGTCTTCGAATGTGACTGTAGTGGCATCGCTCTTGACTATTCTACCGTGGTTTTCAGCGCATTTGCTCATGTCCTTTACGCCGATGCCGAT
>JAJYOM010000036.1 GCA_021796175.1 Thermoplasmata archaeon | reverse complement strand
GCATAGAGAAGATCAGGAATAACACCATGCAGATACTCGTCGAGGAAGGTCTGAAAGAGATACCGACCAATGGCAAATTCGACCCATATTTTCACGAGGCCATAGTCGTAGAGGAAAATCCTGACTACGCTGACAACCAGATCACGGAAGTTTATCAGAAGGGATTCACGCTTGGCGGGAAGGTTCTGAGACCCGCGAAGGTAAGGGTGTCAAGAAACACTCAGAAGAAAGACGGAGAGGACAGGGAAAGGAGTGAAGTTTAACATTCAGAGGTGTAAGTATGACAAAGATTATAGGAATAGATTTGGGAACTAGCAACTCTGCTGCATCGGTCATTGAGGGCGGAAGACCAACAATTATACCGAGTGCGGAAGGGACAAGCATCGGCGGAAAGGCGTTTCCTTCAGTCGTCGCGTTCTCGAAGGAAGGCGTACTGGTTGGTGAGCCGGCAAGGAGACAGGCAGTCACCAATCCCGAAGGGACTGTCTTCGCGGCCAAGAGGAAAATGGGGTCTGACTACAAATACAGGATAGAGGGGAAGGAATACACACCACAGCAGATTTCAGCCTTCATACTGCAGAAGATCAAGAGGGATGCAGAATCATTCCTAGGTTCGGCGGTTCAGAAGGCAGTGATAACCGTACCCGCATATTTCAATGACAACCAGCGGCAGGCAACGAAGGATGCGGGAACGATAGCCGGCCTGGAAGTCGTGAGAATAATAAATGAACCCACGGCAGCCGCGCTGGCATACGGCCTTGACAAGCTGGAGAAGGAACAGAAGATACTTGTTTTCGACCTGGGCGGCGGGACACTAGATGTAACAGTTATGGAATTCGGCCAGGGAGTCTTTGAAGTCATATCGACCAGCGGCGACACACAGCTTGGCGGTACTGATATGGATAAGACGCTCGTGGACTATGTCATTTCATATTTCAAGACAGAGTCGGGCTCAGATCTGTCCAAAGACAAAATGGCCGTCGAGCGTGTCAGGGAAGCGTGCGAGAAGGCCAAGGTCGAACTCTCTACTATTGTAGAAACGGAGATCAATCTGCCGTTTATCGCACAGGATGCCGCTGGTCCGAAGCATCTCACAATGAAAATAACAAGGGCCAAACTCGAGGATCTCGTCAGGCCGATAATCGAAAGGTGCAGGCACCCGATCATGCAGGCACTCAGCGACGCGAAGCTGACCTCCCAGGCCATCGACAAGATCATAATGGTCGGCGGACCCACACGAATGCCCGTCGTGCAGAAGTTTGTTGAGGAAATACTCGGACAGAAGATTGTTCGTGGCGTCGATCCAATGGAATGTGTTTCGATGGGCGCTGCAATACAGGGTGGTGTGCTCGAGGGAACAGTTAAGGACATACTGCTCCTGGATGTTACCCCCCTTTCGCTGGGAGTTGAGATACAGGGAGGAGTTTTCCACAAACTCATCGAGAGGAACACCACCATACCAACCAAGAAGACAGACGTATTCACCACAGCAGCAGACGGACAGTCCAGCGTGGACATCCACGTGCTGCAGGGCGAGAGACCAATGGCAATGCACAATGTCACGCTGGGGAGATTCAGTCTCATAGGCTTGCCGCCTGCTCCGAGGGGTGTGCCGCAGATCGAAGTCACATTCGACATTGACGCAAACGGCATAATGAATGTAAGTGCTAAAGATCTCGGGACAGGCAAGGAACAAAGGATAACGATTACTGCCAGCACAAAACTTTCCAAGGACGAGATAGACAGGATGATGAAGGAGGCAGAACAGTTCGCAGAGGAGGACAGGAAGAGCAAGGAGAATGCAGAACTGCGCAACAGCGGGGAGAGCCTCTCCTACAGCACAAAGAAGACGCTGGAGGATCTGAAAGACAAGATTTCACAGGAGGACAGGGAGTCGATAGAGAAGGAGCTCAAGCAGCTGGACGAATTGCTCGCGTCGGGCAATGATGCCGCACTTAAGAACAAGATAGATGAAGTATCCAAAAAAGTCTATGAGGTGTCATCCAAGATATATCAGAAACAGGCCGAACAAAGCCAGAACACCTCACAGCAGGCACCGCCGCCGGACCAGGGAAACAAGGATGATAAGGACGGAGACGGTTATGTTGACGCAAACTACAAGATAGTGGATGACAAGTGAAAAGGCGCCTGAGGTAACGCCCCGATGACGAAGGATTACTATGATGTGCTGGGTGTAAGCAAGACTGCAAGCCCTGACGATATAAAGAGGGCCTACAGGAAGCTGGCACAGCAATATCATCCTGACGTTTCAAAACTGGACAGAAAGGTCGCCGAGGAGAAGTTCAAAGAGGTCTCTGAAGCCTACGAAGTGCTGATGGATGCCGACAAGAGAAGGAATTACGATGCATATGGCTCGGAGGGAGTAACCTTCGGCTCCCGTGGATTCGACTGGTCGAATTTCACACACTTCCAGGACATAAGCGATCTCTTCGGCGGTATGGGTTTTGGCGGCAACTCGCTATTCGACTTCTTCTTCGGAGGACCCTCGGGCCGCCGCGGCAACTATCCGGAAACTGGAGCCTCGCTTCAGTATGATCTTGAAATAGGACTCAAAGAAGCATACAGCGGCTCGAACAAGAGGCTGGAGATACCAAGGAGCGTGAAATGCGACCAGTGTGGTGGCACCGGGGCGGAAAAGGGAAAACTGGAGCAGTGTCCGACATGTCACGGTTCGGGCCAGTTGAGCTACAGGCAGTCTGCACTTGGCGGGCATTTTGTTACTGTAAGAACATGCCAGACCTGTGGTGGAAGCGGAAAAGTAATCCGTGAGAAATGCAAATCATGCCTCGGGGCTGGAAGAAAGCAGACAACATCTACGATAGAGGTATCCATACCCAAAGGAGCAGAAGACGGCATGCGTCTTCGAATACGCGGCGCCGGGGAGGCAGGCACCAACGGGGGCCCGAGCGGCGATCTCTATGTTGTAATACATGTCACGGAGCATGACAAATTCACCAGGGAGGGAGAGAACCTCTACTACTCTGTGGAGGTCCCATTCACCACAGCTGCTCTCGGCGGCGAGGTTGAGGTGCCGACAATGGAATCCATGGCGAAGCTGCAGATACCTTCCGGCACGCAACCGGGTACTGTCTTCAGGATGAACTCGCTGGGAATGCCACGCGTTAATGGAAGGGGAAACGGTGACATGTACGTGACAGTAAAGGTTGCCGTTCCAAAGAAACTGTCCAGCGAGCAGAAGCAGCTGCTCAGGCGCTTTGCAGATCTCGAGGAGGAGAAGGGGAAGGGTTTCTTTTCCCGTCTCAAGAATACCTGAAGACGGAAAGTATTTTTTTCTCCGTATATCCGAATGGCAGCAGCATCGTGGAAAGGGCGCGCGCAATCAGGCGCAGGTAATATTTTGGTTCATACTCATCGCTTTCAGTGAGAACCTGCTCCGGTACAACATTCCTTTCCTTCCTCGATGCTGATATGATGTATCTCACGATATCGCCTGCGTTGACATCTATGCCTGCCTCTTTCAGCCTCAGCAGGGCGCTACGCTGTTCGTTAGCGCTCCTGTACTCATCGAGTTTCTTTGACACACGTTTTGTTATTATCATGTCTTCAACAGGGTAGCTGCCTCGCCTTATGTCTCTGACGAGTTCCACTATCCTCGACAGTCCCGCTGCTGCCCTCTGCATGAAATCCTCTCTGTCGGTGGAACTGCGCAGGTGCTCGAGCATTATGTTCTGTGCAAACCTGACAACTTCCGGTGTGTCAGATCGCCTGATCTCTATGCCCCTCAGCTTATACGTGCCGTCGTCGAATAAACCGTAGTACTTGTTCAGGCTGCCTTCTCCGTTTCCCTTGTTGTTAAGGAACACAATCCACCTGTATCTTCCCTCTATGTCGAACGGTATTCCCGTTTCACTGCTGATATCCCGCGCGTACTTTGCAGCGTCCCCGCTTCCCTTTATCCAGAGCGAATCCACTATTCCGTGGAGCACTGTGAAGCCCATGGCCTCCGCCTTTCTTGCGGCAAGCAGCAGCAGTTCCCTTCCGAATGCGTTTATGGATTCATGGCATTCTATGCTCCCGAACTTCGCATTCCTGTAACCGGTGTAACCGAACGATGTGACAAGAACCCACTTAAGCGCATTTCGTCTCAGCGATGCAAATTCCTCAGGCATTCTCTTGTATTTTCTACGCCTTTCTATCAGGTTACCTATAACCGACGGGATCAGTCCGGTTCTCTTTATGCAGAAATGGTAATCAAGACCGGGCACCTTCCTGCCGTCCGATCTGCAGCAGTCACAGTTGATCGTGTCAACCGATATGTTTTCCTTTTTCATTATACTGGGGTAAAGAGAAGAAAAATCGAGACCGTACACATCATTGTGGAAACCTACGGCCGGTGTATATATCAGGCCGCCTCTGTCCGATTCGACCAGCTCTCCCGCCGTCTTGAACATCTCCGGCCTGTTCTTCTTCCATGGCACGACAGCGTTCTGTCTCATCGCCTCAATCGTCTCCATACTGCTTATGGCCGTGCCTGGAGAAAGCCTGGAGAGCTGCTGCGGACACATGTATGACAGCCTGGATATTTCCATGAGTCCTTCCATGCCGGATTCGGCGTGCAGGAATGCGTTTTCAGTGTCTATGTGCAGTCGCCCGTTAAGCAGGACGGGGGAGGGCTTGTAGTATATCCGCCCATAGCTCATGTAGCTCTTTGCAGCATAGGGCCCCCTGAAACCGGCATCTCTGCCAAGTGTGAAGCCGTCAACGCCGAGATATTCTGCTCGATTGTACAGGTGACGTATTTCAAATGCATCCCCTCCACTGGTCAGTATTATGTCACACCGGCCAGCATCCAGTATTCTTGGCAGTTCGAAGAGCATTTTTTCTTCTTCATCCTCCACCTTTTCACCGTTTATTGTTATGCTGCTGATTGCTGTGCTGGTGGATGGTGGACTTTCGGCCAGTGAAACGCTGAGAGTTGCAATATTGAAGCGTGGCATTTCGTAATAAAGCTCATTTATTGAATCAAGGCATTTCACATCGCTCCCTTCAATCGATACAAATGCAAGAGGGAAAACATCATTCTCAAGCATGAAGCGCTGCTCTATCGGTGTGTCCGCATCATAAACCATGCAGTCCGTGTGTCCGCCGAACGAATATGCTTCCTCGGCCAGCCTGCGATGAGTGCGGAAATTATCTGTGCTGACCTCAAGCATCTCTGACTGCTGCATGCGCGGTGCCGCCTTCCTCCTGACCATCCTGTTACGCACGCCCTCAATGGCACTGAGCCGTCGTGCCATTTCATTCAGAGAAGCAGTATTTCCGTTGATATAGAACCTCGGCCTGTATGCAAATTCAAATTTCCTTACTTTCTCTCCCTTGACCCAGAGTATGACCCTGTTTCTTTTCAGGTCGGTATATGCATCTGTTATCCAGCCCTCCATTCTGCAGCTGCCTCTCAAAAACGGTATTTGTGTCTGAGCAAATCCAGTTCCTTCTCCTGCTCTATCATTATGGAGAGCATCATGCCCTCAACCGGATTGATCAGCGCAGCATATGTGGACGCGGATGCATGATGTCTTGCCTTTGCTATCACACGCTCAAGATACGCCTTTTCTTCGCCCCTGAGAACACTGCCAAACCTTTCCCATCTTGAAACAACCCTTTCTATTTCCGTCCTGAATGTCGGAACTGTTCTTCCCATCTCATTCATCCCTTCCGGCAAATTCGAGCAGAGATCTCTGATGCATCTGTCCGCTCCATTTATTCACAGTGAGAACCAGCCCATCGCTCTCGGCGCACAGGTAATCGTCCTCAACTCCAACGTTTATCACTCTGGTGTAGTTTTCATCAGCTATCCTTTCCATCTCCGTGCTTGAGCTGACAGAGACGCCTGATGTCATAAGTGTCCATGTTCCAAGTTCACGTGTCATTCTGCCGATATTCTTCACAGCGCTTTGCATGAGGTCCATCCCCTCTCTCCAACCAACGTCACCTGTAAACAGTTCAGCAACGGATGACACAATGATGGCGGATATTCTGTGACTCAGCGCTTCCTTTGGGGCAGAGTGTGCAATTGCCTCCATCTGGTGTGCTGTGAATGCCCTTGCTATCCTTATTCTCGACAGGAGTGCGGCAGTATCGTATCCGCATCTCTCAGCAAGCTCCGACATTCTGTACGGATCGAATGCATTGCCGCCATCTATCCAAAGGACAATGCCATCCGAAACAGTCAGAGATCTGAACACGATCGAATGAAGCAATTTGGATGTGATGTGGCCGGGTCCGCCAATGAATACCGTCTCACCCCTGCTTATTGTATAGCTGTTGCTGCCGCCGTCTATTACCGTTATTGACGCAGGCATCCCGCCGTTTTCATGCAGAATCCTGTGAACATGCATCTGCGATTGTCCAGTCATATGTGTAATCAGCCGTGACGGTTTATTTAAGAGATGAACAGGGGGGAGGTGACCGGAAATGGGCAGCAGGCCCATGCCCGAACAAAAATGGATTGTTTTATCGCTGCCAGAAACGCATCACTGCTTGAGTGTGAACTCAGTTACTTTTCGCTGCAGAAAATCTGGAGGTGGCGCCTGCGATCACGCCACTGATTATTCTGTTCACAATATTGGCAACATCTTCGGCATTTGCCAGCTGAAAATCACCCAGCAGCGAATGCATATCCCTGCTTATTATTCTGCACCCACCTTCTTTCCTGACAACGGATATGCGGAGTGGCAGGTCAATCGAGAGTTCTGTATTCCTGCCTAGCAGCATAGAAGAGAGTTTCGGTCCTCCGAACAGGATTGTGAATGCAGGGAAGGGCATGGCACCAGAGCCCTCTATGTCATCCTGATGGTCCAATAACAGGTAGAGCCTGTAGCCCTTCTCCTCAATTTCGTTCCTGATGGCGCTGACAGCAACGTCAGGTTCAACACCCAATTCTAATTTGGAAAGCGGCATTCACACACTCCATCGCCGATCAACGATAATATGTTAGCGAAATCACTCTCCAAAATGCGTTGTCTGCTTTAGATCCGGAGCGGAGGAAAATGTCTCCTGCACTCCACGCTGAAACTGTGAAACAACAATACTCGACCCGCAGTCTGTCACTCTCTGTTTCTGCCTGCGGCGTACAGAGGTTAGCTCACAGTTTTATACCTGATCACGGATAGGCACTCATGCCCGCTCTGGTTGTAGTTGATCTGCAGTGGGGAGACGGAGGAAAAGGGAAGATTGTGGATCTTCTCTCTGAGAATGCGGATTGTGTCGTCAGATTTCACGGTGGCGCAAATGCTGGCCATACAGTTGAATCTGCCAGAATGGCATTCAAGTTCCACCAGGTTCCTTCAGGGATTCTCCACAGGCATGTTACCGGTGTGATTGCAAACGGCTCGGTGATAGATCCGGATGAGCTTATATCAGAACTTAAGTCACTTTCGGAGAAAGGATACAAAATAGGCAAACTGCTCATAAGTGACAGGGCTCACATCGTTATGCCATACCACAGGCAGCTTGATCGCCTTGAGGAGGCATTCAAGGGCGGCAAGGCGGTGGGCACAACCGGCAGGGGAATAGGCCCGTGCTATGCAGACAAGGCATCACGCATAGGCTTCAGGGTGGACGATCTTCTGGATGTCGGCAATCTCAGGGAGAAAGTGGAGCTTGCAGTGAAGTTAAAGAGTGCGTATGCAGCAGCTCTTTCAGGGCAGCTTGAGATGGATGCCAATGGACTGTTGGACAAGCTGAGGGAATGGTCTTCTGCTCTGTCACCTTACATCGCGGATACATCACACGTAGTCAATGACATGCTATACAGAGGTAAAAATGTCATATTCGAGGGGGCTCACGGTATGCTGCTTGATCCGGATCATGGCAACTATCCTTATGTCACTTCGTCAAACATCTCACCGGGCGCCGTTTATTCAGGGAGCGGCCTTAATTCAAATGCGAGACTTAGTGTCATGGGAGTGCTCAAAGCTTATTCGACAAGAGTCGGCGGCGGACCGTTCCCGACCGAACTGAACGACGAGGTCGGCGAACATCTCGCTCTGAAGGGAATGGAGGTGGGCACTACCACCGGGAGAAGAAGGAGATGCGGATGGCTGGATCTGTTTGCAACCAGGTACACGGTTGGACTCACGGGTGCAAAGAATATCGCACTCACTAAGCTGGATGTGCTTTCCGGTCTCAGGAAACTGAAAGTTGCTGTAGGCTACACATATGAAGGGAAGAGGTTGAAATCTTACCCTTCCTCCGCGAGTGTCCTTTATGCGGCAAAGCCGGTATACAGGGAATTCAACGGCTGGATGGAACAACTGGATGAAGGGACAAAGAGTATGACAGATCTTCCTAAGGCAGCAGCCAGCTATGTGTCGTTCTTGGAGCAGTTCCTCGGCGTAAAGGCGAAGCTGATATCGGTCGGGCACAGAAGAGAGAATACGATCGTGAGGGGAAAGCAGTTTTTAGGCTGAAACTTGCCCTTGATCAGCGAGGAGGCAGGTATCCTCGAAAGCTGGCCGCACAGCTGGCACTGCAGTTTGGCCGCAGCTCAGAGGTGTGGTATAAGGATAATTGCAATTGTCAGATTGATCAGCACGATCAGCGACAATATCAGGTACAGCCTGTCCTTTACTGAAGCAAACTTGGCGACAAGCAGTATTACCCTGGATATCGGCGTAAATATGAGGACTATCAGGCCGGAGTATATCAGTGTGATACCGCTGAAGTGTGAAAATGCTTCTGAAAATGAGTAGGTCTTGGTGTTCAGCGGAGAGTATGCGCTGGTTACCTGCGCCAGGCTGTATCCTGGCACGCCGCCCTGCACGAACAGCAGGACGATACCGGCGATTACAAGCCCCGCGCTGATTACAACTCCCACTATCAGCGTGTATCCGATAATGTCCTCAACGTCTCTCAGAAGATGCCAACCCCCCTCAATATCATCTGCACCCCGAGCAGTGCGAGCAGTATCAGGAAGACAAGCCTTATCTTGGAGCCTTTCATCTTGCCGAGGACTCGTGTTCCCATCAGTGAACCGGCCAGCACACCGATGGAAGTCGGTGCTATTATAAATGGCTGCAGCAGCCCTCCAGCCCAGTAGATGCCACTGCTGGTAGCGGCTGTGACACCAATCATGAAGTTGCTTGTCGTGGTCGTGACTTTTATCGGCAGGGCCATGGCGTAATCCATTCCGATGACCTTGAGTGCGCCTGAGCCAATGCCGAGCAGGCCGGATGCCATTCCTGCAACAAACATGACTATGAGGCCAAGCCACCACTTTGAACCGTTGTACTTGACCGTCTGCTTGAGCCTTTCATCGTAGTATTCGCCCGCAAGGCCGAAGAACCGTGTGGACCAGTCCGGCTTTCTTGAAGCAGGAATCGAACCGGTGATTTTCTTGGCAGTTGGGTATATTGATATGAGAAGCAGAAGTCCGAAAAGTATGAAAACAATGTTTTCAAGATTGTGCTCATAGATGTACGTTGCAAGCAGAGATCCGACAATTGCACCGGAAGTCGTCCCAATCTCAAGACCAATGCCTATCTTGACGTTTGTCAGCCGCTCCCTCACATATGCACTTGCAGCTCCGCTTGATGTCGAAATGGTCGAAATCAGACTCGCGCCTGTCGCGTAATAAAGAGGAATGCCGACGTAGAGGGAAAGTATCGGCACAAGTATCGTCCCGCCACCAAGGCCGGTGAGCGAACCGAGAAATCCGGCTATCAGACCTGCAATAAGTATGAACAGGAAAAGAGTCAGGGCATCTATACCGACCACCCTCCATTTGTCGCACCGGTTGATTCGGCGGGTGACGGTTTACTCACGGGCTGCAGGAAGGGAGCAGTGTTCAGCAGACGTTTGGAGGGAAGACGCTTCGCCCAAAAAGAAACGCCCAATCTAGCATCCCCTTGCAGCGCTTCCATGTGAACAGATCAAAGCTGAAGGACCGCGCATTGTTCCGGCGGCTGGGAAAAGAACACTAAAAAACAGGCACAGTTTCATGATAATTTACCAGAAATCCAAATCATATAAATTATTAATGGAAGATCAGGACAGCCGCAGGTCGTCGTTAAGCACAGATTCTCCCTGTCGGCATGCTGCTGAAGGATATCGTGCATTGATGGCACTGTGCAGTCCATTTTATTTCTGACCACTGTAATCATGCGGGACAGAAGCGCTTTACACTGCATCATCCCGCTAAGACGGGAATCGGGAAACGGAATCCTTTACTATCTGATGCCGCTTAGTCCATGGCGGCTTGTCAGGGTGAGGAGAAATTGCTTTTGCATGGTGAACTAATGCTGTCTGCTGCGAATACAGTGCCCGCCGTCGCCAGCGGATCTGCGCCGCTGGATCCGTTACTCATATTGTTGATTGTATTCGCTCTCTTTGCCGCAAGACGGTTTTATGTCGGCATGAATGGTGCGCAGTACAGCACTGCCAGGATAATGCGCATACCTGTCCTGTATGTGATATTAACCGTCATTTCCGCCTTCCCCTACGGCATAGTCAATGTCTACATACTTTCGACACTCGCACTTTTGCCTGTCGCTGTCGTCTTCGGCAGCTTCTATTTCACCCGGTGTTCCTTCTTCTACAGAAATGGAGTTGTCTACTACAGACGGCACATGTATGCAATGCTGCTGTGGCTGGTTTCATTCATACTGAGACTTTCAATGGAGATTCTCCTTCCCTTCAACCTGGTTATTGAATGCGCGATTTCCGGACTTCTCTCGTTCACAACTGGAATAATCATCGGCGAGGCGATCAACATAAGGCGGAAGTACAATGAATTCATTCATGAAACGCCGGCCGCCGCCGGTCTGGTCTGAGTTGCGGCCCCTATCAGCTTATGCGCCTGTCCAGATCCTCGCCGCCGTGGAAAATGTCCTGAATCCTGGTATAGATGTCCTCAAGTCCAAATCTGTCCTTTGATGACACCGGGATCATTTCAGAGTAGGCCGAAACCTGCTGCAATGCCTTGTAGAGCTCAATGCTGAATGCCTTCGCAGATCTGAGATCTTCGTCCATAAGATCGTCGTACAGTCCGGATTCTTCAGTGGCCCACCCCAGTATTCTGTTCAGCTCCTCTGAAGGAATGAGGTCTGTCTTGGAGATAATATTCAGTGCGGGTATTTCGAACCTGAAGCTGACGCTTGCAAACAGCATGCTTGATGATACAAAGCCGCCGGGCGACTTGCAGATTCCAGGTTCAGTGACAAATGCCAGAACGGTCTCATCCGCACCAAGTCTGTCTATGACCACCTTGCCGGACTGCCGGTACGCAAAGAGTTCAAGCTGCCCTGGCGTATCGACTAGAAGGTAATCTGCATCAAGTTTCTCTATAGGATCAAGCAGCTTGTCCATGTTGAGTGCCAGCAGATCGGCGGCCACAATCTGCGCACCATTCGGACCGAGAGAATAGTCTCTCATGACCTCTTCCAGCCTCACCCATTCCCTTATGTCTATGTCCGGCTCGTATGTCATTTCCTCTGCGCCCGGATCCAGGTTCATTATTGCGCAGTCATGGCCGTTGTCATGCATCCACTGGTCAAAGGCGGTCGTAAGAGTTGATTTTCCTGCCCCCGCAGTTCCCACAAAGACTATCTTATTCAAGCAGACACCCTGATTTGGCCGATTCACTTTGACTCAGGCGGTTGGTAGTAAAATAACTGTCGCCGGTATGCTCCTCTGCCGTTATCTGCAATCCAGCATTCCATTCCGCACATCGCTGAGGCGGGCCCGGAGGGATGTTCGGACAGTTCCTGTCATTCGAACCCTCGACCTTTCGGTTAAGAGCCGATTGCTCTACCTAGCTGAGCTACGGACCCGTCAGGTTGAGCGGATACTGGAGGTCAAATAATAACCTTTCTGACAATAACGGCATCTGTGCGTGGTGGCGTGCACCGCCGTAACTACCTCTTTGCCTTTGTCCTGAGCCTCTCCACCAGCCTCGGAAGTCCTTCAACATCCTTTATGTCTCCTGAGCTCAAGGAAGAAAGTCTGCTTCTTATCTTTTCATCCACAGATACGCCATTTGCAGCAAATCCCTTAGACAGCGTGTGGCAAATCTGTCCACCCTTCCTGTCCCAGTCGGTGAGCAGAATCACCTTTCTCTGCTCCCTGCTGATCTCCTCGCACATCTGGAAGAGTGTGTGCCGGCCATTGACGACATAAACTACGCCTCCAATGCCAAGCTGCCTGAGGGCAAGTTTATCGTTCTTCCCCTCGACAATTATCGGTGTATCCGCATTCTCGTCCGCCAGGTATTCGAGTAGCTTCTCCATTCTGGAGAGCCTGTCAGTTGAGGAACTCATTTCCGTCCTGCTGTACCCGCATTCCATATAACTCCGCTTTATAAAAAAAGGTTTCTTATAATGTCATGCCAATCGTTTGCCGATGGATGCCGAGGACTATCGGGTAGACTACGCAGAGATAACGAGGATCTACAGGATAGAGAAGAAGGATGCGCTGACTGACATACCCGCCGATTTCTATTCGAAGGCGAGACAATACATAAAGTCGCTCGAGGAGGCGGAGTCGGAGGCTGGAAACATCAGCAAGGAGCTCCTGCGTAATGCTCAAACTCAGATCAGGGAGTCAAGGAAATTGCTCAGCAACATCTGGGAATTCCGGACCAGGAAACTTGCTCTGATTGCAGTAAGCCAGAGGCACGCAGCCTCTTTCTCTCCCAAGGGGTTAGCGTCGGAGGAGCAGGAGTTCCTTCGCGATATGCTGAGCTCTATCATTCGTCATGAAGATGTTTCGCTACTGACCGGTGGCTCTCCTCCTGAACATACACCGGCCGAGACTCCTCCGCGAGCGGCAGAGAGGAAG
>JAJYOM010000185.1 GCA_021796175.1 Thermoplasmata archaeon | reverse complement strand
GAAAACTGGAATTGTAAGCCACCCGTTTCAACGGGTGGTAGTTGACAACAAGGATTCCTCAAGTCGCTGTGCTGTAAAGGTGAATACTTACCTTGAATCTAAGTGTCCTTCGAAAAGTGTTGGAGCACCTGGTTATATATTTTTGTACACTATATAAAAATCTCTCGTGAATACAGATAATTCACACTTATTCGCCAGAAAGCTGAACAGCTACCATTTTTCGAATTTTGGCTATCCGGCCAGTCAGCTATATTTAGTCTCAGACTGATCAAACGGACAGGGACAGCATTCCTTCACAGGGTGCGGCGGATATGTTCAGAAACAGGACAGAAGCGGGCAGGTTGCTCGGGAATGCACTCCTGTCGCTCAAGGTTCAGAATGCTATTGTCCTTGCTATACCGGGGGGTGGTGTTCCGGTGGGAAGGGAAGTGGCGGATATACTCGGATCAGAGCTTGACGTGATTGTGACAAGAAAGATCGGTGCGCCCGGAAACCCGGAATATGCAATTGGCTCTGTTACACAGGACGGGCAGATTATCACCGACATGAGGCTGCTGGAGGAGTTGCATATCAGCCACGACTATCTTGAGTCGGAAGCAGCGACACAGCTTGAGAAGATAAGGAACAGCCTGAAGAAGTACAGGGGCATGAAGGCATACCCTGAACTGGAGGGAAGAACGGCCGTAATCGTGGATGACGGCATAGCCACGGGTTCCACCATGAGGGCCGCCATTCAGTCTGCAAGGAAGATGAGTGCATCAACGATTATTGCGGCGGTGCCTGTCGGTCCCCGCGACACGATAGCCAAACTCTCCAAATTAGCTGACAGGGTTGTATGCCTCATGTCACCTGTGAACTTCTTCGCTGTCGGGGATTATTACAGCGAGTTCGAACAGGTGGATGAGGAGACAGTCAGCAGGATGCTGGGTGGCTCGGGCACGACTTCGGGGTCGGGGCAGGTGAGCATTCCGCGCTGAATTGAGGCACTTCAGACTGACCGACTGGTCGGCGGATTTCGCTGAAGAGATAATGTTACAGGGAGATGCCATGCTTTATGCCGTCGACAATTGTTCCGAGTTCTCCGTCCTCCATCACTTCGTCTGAGGCAACAGCACCTTCCTTGATTATGTCGTCAGCGAATATGTCGCCGTCCCTGTGCGGAGCGAGATGAACATGAAGATGGGGTATGTGCCCTCCGTAGATGTAGACATAAACCAGCTCTGATTTGACAGTCTCTTTCAGTGCCCTTGAAACGCCCGACAGGACTGAACCGAATTCCAGTGCCTCCCTGCCGTCGAGTTCGGTAATGTAGCTGATGTGCCTCTTCGGCTCAAGATAGCACAGACCGGCAACTGACCTGTAAGTTGTAGTTGTCAGCCTCCACCTCTCATTGGCCCACACCTGGACCCTCCTGAATTCACGATCCGCACTGCCGTTGCATATGCTGCAGACTTGAGGCATTTGTTAAACCCCTCAGGCAACCTTCTGCAAGGCTTCACAAATATAATTTGCTGCTTCAGAGCCTTTGCGTGCTTTCATCTGCACTGATGACCGGATTTTGCGTGCAAAGAAGCAGCTGTTTTGCCTGCGGATGCTGTCCTGTCGATGTCTGCCTTGATGCGATCTGCCGCCTGCCGGTTTCTGCCTGCCACTTCAGGACCAGGCTATACAAATCTGCCATTCTATTTGAAAAAATCGAGAATTGACGGCCTTGTGCCCCGACCGGATTAAAGAAATCCTCATTTGAGGAGTCCGCCTGGCATGTAATTCCACCTTTTCATAATGGTCGTTCACGGAAGGAACTGCATGTGCCGTTTTTCCATCTGTGTCCCTGAGACAGGCTGCTGCATGCGTGAGCAGGTGCAGGACAATCTGCATATTATTGACACGGTTTTGTTCTGCCTCCCCAATGATTTTTAATCACACCCTCATATGATGTCACGGTGATTGTGTGAAAATTGCAGTCCTTGTAAAAGCGGTGCCAGATGTAAAGAATGTCAGGCTGGCAATCAAGGGCAGTGACATAGATACTGCCGAGTTGAATTTTGTAATCAATGAGCAGGACAGTTATGCACTTGAGGAGGGACTGAAACTCAGGGAGAAATTTGGAGGAGAAGTGCTCGTCCTCAGCATCGGCGATGATGCGAGGAAGAAGGGCATGACGCAGGTCATACGCGAGTGTTATGCCAAGGGAGCTGACAGGGGCGTTATGCTCATTGACAGCAACTACGGCGCCTGGGACGATGCTGCCAGAGCAAAAATCATGACAGCGATTCTATCTGCGGAAAAGCCGGATATCATCCTATGCGGCTCCCAGTCCTTTGACACAGCGACAAGCAGAATCGGACCGATGATTGCCGAAATGATGGGGATCGCCCATGCAGCACTGATTACAAAGCTGGAGGCAGGGGACGGCGGAAGCAGCCTGACCGTGTCAAGGGATCTGGAGGGGGGCGTGCAGGAGATCATTGTGATGAAGACACCATGCCTCCTCACCACACAGACAGGCATCAACACACCAAGGTACGCTGCCCTCAGCAAGATCATAATGGCCACCAGGAAGGAGATAAAGGAACTTTCGGTGAAGGACACTGGACTGACGGAAGCGGATATAGGGAGATTCAACAGCATAAGAATCGTGAGTGCCGGTTTCCCGGAGGAGAAGGCAAGCAATGTGGTAATGCTTGCAGGCACACCGGAGGAAGAGGCGGCGCAGCTCGTGAAGACACTGAAGGAGAAGGGGCTCCTCCAGAGGTGATGAAATGACAATTCTCGTCATATGTGAACAGAGGCAGGGTGAGCTGAAGGCGGTTTCACTGGAGGCCATAGCTGCTGCAAGGAAGTTTGCTGCAGCCGATGAGGCTGTATATGCGCTCCTGCTCGGCTCGGGAATTCAGGCTGCCGAAGCCCAGGTCGCAAGTCACGGCGCGGACAATGTCGTTGTTGTCGAGAGCCCTGAACTGCAGTACTACAACTACGATGCATACAAACACGCAGCA
>JAJYOM010000184.1 GCA_021796175.1 Thermoplasmata archaeon | reverse complement strand
GCCCTGACAACACCTGACGCATGTCCGGTTGGGGAAGGACAGGGGAGTGGTTTGCCGTCAACAAGTGGGGAGTTGTTCCCGACATACTGACGACCGCCAAAGGGATAACGGGTGCGTACATACCCCTCTCCCTTACTGCGACAAATTCGAGAGTTTCTGAATTCTTTGAGGAAAACATGTTCGCCCACGGCCACACCTACGAGGCTCATCCGATGACGCTTCTGCCTGCTGTGGCGGCTATCGATGAGTACCAGCAGAAGAAGCTGATTGAAAGATCCAGGGAGATGGGCAAATACCTTGGAGGAAGGGTCCGTGAACTGGCTGAGCATCACATAAGCGTGGGTGATGTGCGCGGGACCGGACTGTTCTGGGCGGTGGAGCTTGTCAAGGACAGGGAGACCAGGGAGTCATTCAACAGGAGGGAGGACAAACTGAATGGAACTGTCACCGTGGCTGGAAAGGTTGCCCAGGAAATGATGAAGAAAGATGTCTACATCAATTCATGGATAAACCATTTGACAGTTGCGCCGCCGCTTATAGTTTCGCACGATGAGATAGACAAAGGGGTCGAAGCACTTGATTCGTCACTTTCTGTTGCGGACGGGCTAGCGAGACAGTGAATTGCAGGTGCATATGGTTTGCACAAACAGTCTGCCCGCCGGGAACTTTATAATATCAGCCGAATAATTACTGTCCATGATGCGGCCGGATGAAGCAAAAATCGACGAAACAGACAGGAAAATACTACAGATGCTGTCTGATGATGGGGCAATGAGTTTCCAGAAGATAGCCTCGAGGCTTGCCATTTCAAAATCCACAGTTCACAACAGGGTCAGGGCACTGCAGGAGGAAGGGGTGATAAAGGGATTCCATGCGCTCCTCGACCCCGAAAAGCTGGGAAATAATATCACTGCAATTTCTCTGGTGAGAGGAAAGTATGGCCCCGATTACTCGGAGAACATCGGCAGGGCGATTTCGCGCATCAGCGGTGTATGGGCTGTATACTTTGTCATAGGGGATGTTGACTTCATCGTCATGATCAGATGCAGGAATAATGAGGAACTTGGTATCATAGTTGAACATCTCACAAAGATAGAGGGTGTGGAGCGGAGCAACACCTTCTACGCGCTGTCTACACTCAAGGAAAACATGCACGAGTCAGTTCTTATAGGCGAGTCGAAGGAAAGGACGGACAGGGGAAGAGGCAGGAAGAAGCAGGGCTGAAACAGACATTCAACTGAAGGAGGTAGTGTTAAGCACGGCCTCCCTCCCGCCTGAATAGACTGATTTCACCTGATTCGCTGCATAGCGGTAGAATATCTTCCTGTAGTCATCAAAATCGAAGCAGACAAAGTCAGCCCTCTTTCCAGGTTCCAGCGAGCCGGCGATTCCTCCCAGTCCAATGGCGCACGCTGAGTTGAGTGTGGCTGCAGTGATGGCCTCCTCCTGTTTCAGGCCGCATCTGTAGACTGACAGCAGGCAGGAAAGCATCAGACTCTCATTCCATGAGTTCGGGCTCAAATCTGTTCCGACAGCAACAGCCATGCCTTCGGAAATCATGCTTCCTGCGTCAGGATATCTATTGCCCATGGAGAAGAGTGGAGTGGATGGAAGTATTATTCCGATCGTTCCGGCCTCAGCCAGCAAAGCAAAGTCGGAGCGCGGGGTGAAAGCCAGATGAGAAACACTTACGGCAGCGAGTTCAGCCGCCAGTACAGCACCGCCGGTATTGCTGAATTCATCAATATGCGCGGTTATCCGGAAACCGAGCTCCTTTGCAGCGCAGAGAATAGAACGTGCTTCCCTGATGTTGAACGCGCCCTTCTCAATGAAAATGTCACAGTAGGAGGAGAGTGACAGTCTCTTCACCTCGGGCAGTTGCTCTTTCACGATCTCGCGGACATACTCCTTCCTCCCCTTCTCCGGAGGGAAAGCATGAGCGCCGAGATATGTCGGGACTGCCATCATACCATGAGCAATGTCGCATGCAATCCTCAGCATCTTCAACTCGCCCTCAAGATTGAGACCGTACCCGCTCTTCAGCTCCACTGACGTGACACCGCCAGCCATCATTGAATTGATCCTTGAGACAGCGTCCGCCTTTAGCGATTCGGAGCTGGCATTCCTGGTCTTCCTGACCGTGCTTAGTATGCCCCCACCCGCGGCCAATATATCCATGTAGCTTTTCCCTGACAGCTTCATGCCAAGTTCGCTCTCCCTGCTGCCCGAAAAGATGCAGTGTGTGTGAGGGTCCACCAATCCTGGGGTCACAACGGCATCGCCCAAATCTATGATCCTGCCATTGAACCGTGAGTCGATATCGCTGAACCTGCCAACACCAACGATTCTGCCGTTTCTGACTGCCATTCCTGCACCGTCAACCACCATAATTTCGGACATTGCATCGCCAGAGAGTGCAGTGTGACCCTTGGACGTTACGAGCTGCCCGCACCTGAAAATCGTATCAGTCAAGGTGATTTCCCCTCTTCAATCCATGATTGCCAAGTCTGGCTACGTAGGGGATAAAACCTCTCTTCCTTATCGCCTCTTCGACCTTCTTCGGCCTGTCCGTGAGCGATATTATGCTCCCGCCGCCGCCTGCTCCAGTCAGCTTGCAGCCGTAGCTGAATGGCCTCACTGCATCGATTAAATTCTCTATATCGCGGGAACTAACGCCGATGAGTGAAAGCATCTTCTGGTTCCTGTCCATGAGTTCACCAATGCGGACGACATCATTCTCGGAAAGCCTCCTTCTCGCTTCCTCTGCGATAACACCTATTTCGCTTACAGCATCCCTCGCGAGCTCGTATCTCGAATGCAGCCTGCGTACGTTTTCCACCAGGGGCCCGGTTGCAGCACCCTTGCCCGTATAGCCTATCACGATATCCAGCGGCGGGACGTCTAAATGGTGTATGTTCCAGGTCACTTTACCACTTGAGATGGGCCAGAGAAGATTGTCACCGGCCTTTCTGTCGATATAGAGAATTTAATCGATGCAGT
>JAJYOM010000035.1 GCA_021796175.1 Thermoplasmata archaeon | reverse complement strand
CGTCGAAGGATATCACTCTCGGGACACTGAAGAGTCTTTTGAGGTATTCTTCATCGAAAGCCTTTGAACCACTCATGTCCAAGAACAACGTCTTCACGTATATATTGTTAGATAAATCCCGTTTCCAGCATACAACTGACTGGACAAATGGCGCAAAGAGAATCGAGTTCAATTTCCGCCCGTCACAAAGCGATCGGTTCAAAAGATATATGATGCAGGTGCTTGTAGGGCGCATACAGCTTTGCAATCCATGATGGTCAGGTGAGAATTTGCCGGATTCGGTCGATACTGTCAAGGGAACCACGGAAAGACGAAAGGGAGAACATGTGGACATTGTAATCAACGAGGATGTAAAGTCGCGTATCAACTACTGGGACGACATCTCACTGGTTCATTCTGCGCTGCCTGAAGTGGATTTTGATGACATTTCCACCGAAGTGCGTTTTCTGGGAAGGAAGATTGCCGCGCCGTTGATAATCTCAGGGATGACTGGCGGATTCGAAAAGGCACATGATATCAACAAGAACCTGGCCGAGGCTGCTTCGGAACTGCAGATTCCTATGGGTGTCGGGAGCCAGAGGGCAGCATTAGAGAACAGTGAGCTAGAGTATACTTACAGTATTGTTGCGGACTACGACATACCGCTGAGGATAGCCAACATTGGCGCCCCACAGCTGATAAAGCAGGGGGAGAAGCGTGCGTACGGAATCGAGGACGCAAAGGCAGCGATGGAAATGATCGATGCCCACCTGCTGGCAATACACCTGAACTGCCTTCAGGAAGTAGTCCAGCCGGAAGGTGACAGGAGGGCGACCGGAACACTCAGGGCAATTCAGTCGATATCTCGCGCTCTCCCTGTAATGGCGAAGGAGACGGGTGCAGGTATTGGTGCTTCTGTCGCTTCAAAGCTCAAGGATGCAGGAGTCAGGGCGATAGATGTGGGAGGACTGGGCGGAACGAGCTGGTCTGCCGTCGAAGCGTACAGGGCGGAGAGGAAAGGAGACGGAGTCGGCCAGAGGCTCGGCGAAACCTACAGAAACTGGGGGATACCGACACCGGTAAGCATTATTCAGTCGAGAGTCGGTCTTCCGCTTGTTGCCACTGGCGGTATCAGGACAGGGCTTGATACAGCAAGGGCATTATGCCTCGGAGCGAGCGCAGCTGGCATTGCCGGGGCACTGATAAAACAGGCTTCCGAAAGCAAGCAAGCCGTGCTCGCAGAATTGAGAAATATAATTGAGGAGCTGAGGGTGGCAATGTTTCTGACGGCATCTCCCACCGTCCAGCGCCTGGGGAGAAGAGAGTGCATTATTACGGGCCCTACCAAAGAGTGGCTCAATCTGTAACCATGTGCAAATGAATTTAATACGATGAACTGATGCACAATCAACAGGACTCAGGATGCTGGTCAGATGTCAATGATGGAGAAGTTGGGCACCAGGAAGACCGAGATAGACAGGGAGCTGGAGGTAGCTCTCGCGGTCGGTGATAACGAGACACTAAGGGCGGCAATGAAACACTATCCGCTCGCCGGGGGCAAGAGAATGCGCCCGTTGCTCTCATATCTGGTTGCGGATGCAATTTCAGGCAACGGGCGAATAACGGTCCCATTCGGTGCAGGTCTTGAGCTGCTTCACAATTTCACACTTGTCCATGATGACATAATGGACAAGTCTGACATGAGGAGGGGGATCGTCTCAGTTCACAAGAAGTTCGACACACCCACCGCGATAATTGCGGGTGACGCGCTTTTCGCCCTCGGCTTTGAGGAAATATGCAAGCTCGAGGTTGACGATGTCCTCCTCCGTATTATACTCAATGACACCGCCGTCGCGGTCAGGGAGGTTGCGGAGGGACAGCAGATGGACATGGAGTTTGAGAAGAGGAACGATGTCCAGGTCAGGGAATACCTCTCAATGATAGACAAAAAGACAGCGAGACTCTACTTCACCGCCGCAAGGGTAGGTGCAATAATAGCAAAAGGAACCATAGACCAGATCAAGGCAATGGGTGATTGCGGCTATCTCATGGGAGTCGGTTTCCAGATATGGGATGATGTTCTGGATCTGGAGGGTGTGGAGGAGAAAACCGGCAAACCAGTCGGGGGAGATATCAGGGAAGGCAAAAGGACGCTTATTGCGGTGCACGCGATGACCAATCTGAAAGGCGAGGACAGGAAGTCGTTCCTTTCAGTTCTCGGGAACCAGAGGGCATCCAGGAAGACTATGCAGGAGGCTACTGACTTACTGCACAAGTCTGGCTCTGTTTCCTATGCAAAGAATTTCGCGCTCGAGTACATACGCGAAGCAAAGGAAAAGACTTCGGTGCTCAAGGGCTCAGAGGCGAAGGACCTCATACTGGAACTCATAGATTTTGCCATAAGAAGGGAAGGATGAGGGCATAAATTCACTCAATCTCCACTGAACGCCTGAGGATGATATTGACACTCTGACCTGTTTTGATTCGGACAGTTCCATTCTCATGGGGAAATGTCAGTTGCAGGCTCTCATGCGACTCCGTCTCTACATGTGCGCGGTAAAACTCTCCCTCATAGCCAATAGAGCGGACGACTCCTCTGACATCTCCCTTTTCCATGCTGATTTCAAAATCCGTCGGATAAAAAGCAATTCTACGCCCCTTGAGGCTGATCACATTGTAGCCCAAGAAACTGGAGACCTTTTCGCTACCCGGACTTTCGAAAATATCCATCGGTGAGCCGCTCTTTTCGAGCCTGCCGTCAAAAATGATCCCGGCACTGTCGGCCATGTAGAGTCCCTCGTGATGGTCGTGAGTTACGTAAATCATGGTGAGCCCAAGTTCTCTGGAGAATGATTTCAGCTCACTCCTGACGTCCGCTCTCAGCTGCTGATCCAGCGAACTCAACGGCTCGTCAAGCAGAAGTAGTGAGGGAGATGGAGCCACGGAGCGTGCCAGTGCAATTCTCTGTCTCTGGCCCCCGGACACCTGTGAGGGATACCTGTCAAGAAGGTCTTCTATCGACAGGATGCTGGAAAGTTCCATCACCCTGCTTCTCACCTCGCTCTCGGCCGCCCTCTTTGCACGCAAACCGTATGCGATGTTGTCAAAAACTGTCATATGGGGGAAAATAGCCAAATCCTGAAATATCAGTCCGATGCCTCGCCTTGTTGTAGGCAGGTCGTTCACTTCCCTGCCATCGATCACTATGCTGCCCGCATCCGGTGTGTCGAGTCCGCAGATGTTGCGCAGCAGAGATGTCTTACCGGATCCGCTTGGTCCCATCAGTGTGAACACTTCGCCCTTCCCGAGATGGAAACTTATGTTCCTGAGCTCAAAACTATCCCTGTATTTTTTCCGCAGGCCATTTACTTCAACGTACGGCAACGAACACCTCACCAGCCCTCTGAACTACGTAGAATGACGCAAGGCTCATTAGCAGAAGGATTGCAGCTGCCGCCTCAGCCGCTCCGAAAATCCTCAAAACCTGCAGCTGGTAAATCTGGACTCCCAGCGGTATGTACGATGTAGTGGCGAGGAAGTTTGTCGCAGTAAACTCCCCAAGGCTCATCGCAAAGCCGAACATCAGTGCGGAGGCAAGCGTTGAACGCGCAATCGGCACTTCAACCTCGAAAAAGGGATTGCCACGCAAAGTCAGCGCCGCTTCAGTGTAACTGGGTGGTATGGCGGAGAAACCTGCCTCCATCACCCTCAGCACTATGGGTATGGCAAGAACTGACTGTGCAATTATGATCAGTATCCAGTCGAATGCGAACGACGTGGTATATTCAAAAGTTACTGCCAGTGAAAGCGAAAATATGACGGCCGAAATGACAAGAGGAATGAATTGCACAGTGTCGGTTACGATGAGCGCTCGCGAGGCAGCCCTCCTCTTCCCGTAAATCCAGACCAGCCCGATTAAGGTCACAAGGAGCGAAGTCATGATACCGTAGAACATCGTGTTCAGCAGCACTGCTGATGTGGGAAGGCCGAGCGCGACTGTTGTCCGGGTGCTGAACAGCAGGACGAAGTTTCCAAACCCGGGTGATGACTGTCCTAGTCTGAGTGACGAGTAGAAGACAGAGCCGAGTATGTAGCATTCCAGTCCCGTCCAGGCGGCGACATACAACGCACCGGAGATGAAAAACGGGCTATGCTTCCTGTTTTCCTCAGCAGGAGGCCTTCCCGTACCATACACCCTCTTCGTGCCTCCAATGAATGCGAAGTAGAAAACTGCCGGCAGCAGCAATGCTCCTGCCTCCACAAGACTCATCACGGCTGCAAGCGGTATGTTATTGAGCGTTCTCACCATGAAGTAAATCCAGGCCTCAAGCGTAAAGTAGCCGGGCCCGCCGATTATCAGCGGTGCGGTGAAACCTGCAAAGGAATAAAGGAAGGCAAGAAGCGAACCTCCTGCGCCGGCAATGATGCCGTCCCTGCCCCATACTGATATGAATCTTCGCATGCCGGATGCTCCCAGCGTCATCGCTGCCTCGTCGAGCGTTCTGTTACTGCGTTCGACAGAGAGCATGGTCATCATTGCAACCAGTGGCGCATTGAAGAAAGTGTTAACTGCAACTATGCCGGAAAGACCTGTCGAGAAGATGGTCGAACCGCTATAAATCGCATGCGTGGGTGAACCTGGGCCGAAGCTCGAAATGAAAGCAGTAACAACGACGATGGATGGCAGGAAGATTGGAAGTATGGCGAATGATCTGAGCAGTCGTTTGAACCTGAACTCGTATCTTCCCAGGAAGAAGCCAAGCGGAAGGCCTACGGCAAAAGAGGTTGCAGCGCTCAACATGCCCTGGACAAGCGAGTTTTCGATTGCCCTTCTGGTCAGCAGCGCAATAGGCGAAGAACCGCCAAGAGCGCCTATTGAGCTGAAATCGAGGAAACGGCTAAGCATTTCTGCAAACGGAACTATCACAAGCACAGCTATGAGGAGGGCAGGTATAGTTGCCAGGATTCTCGATAGCCAGGTACGGGAAGCGATATTCATTGCATTATCAGCTGCCACTGCAGATCCCATGACTGTAAGTTCGCAGCAATAGCCGATGCATTGAGAAAGTCATTCAACGGCACAATACCGGCGGGGTTGACGGCGTAGTTGAATGACCTGGGTAGAGCTATTGTATCATTCGCCGGATACATCCACTCGTTCTGTGGTATCTCATTCTGGACAGTCGGACCCAGGAAGTAGTTCACGAATGCCTTGTCAATTGCGATGTGGGCGGAGCCGTTCACAATTCCAATGCAGTAGATTGTCTGCCAGCCGTATGCTGTACCGTTGTAGTATGATACTGTTGAGCCCGTGCCGTTGCCGTAGCTGAAGAAGTAATTATAGGCTGGGTCTGTCAGGTAGCTGACAACCAGATTGGTATCAGTGCCCGTTCCATAATATCCGAATGCAGTATCCCATGAGTCGTAAATGTGTCCCTGCGCAGCTGCGTAGGGCTTGATTGCCTTCCACCATGCAGTCCAGTTCTGATGCATCAGATACTGGTAGTATGCTATCTGCCAGATCAGGAATCCCTCCCCGGTGCTGTCGTAAAGCGGATTCTCCATCAGAAGATTGGAAGCGGCTGTCTTGTTCGTTGCCAGGTCTTCGAAAGTAGGTGCATACTGCTGGCCCGCGTTCTGGAAGACGCTTTTGTTATAGTCTATGCCCAGATATCCGTATTCATAAGGGCTGAGATACGCGGCGGCGCTCCCCATGCTGTTCCTGAGCGACATGTTCACAGATGCGATTGATGGCGGTGTGTAGCGGACTAGAAGGCCGTCATTCACTGCCTTTATACCGTCCATGTTTGTCAGGCCTATCACGATATCCGCCTGTGGACTGTGCTTCTGTGCCTCAAGCGTCGCAAGCAATCCCTGGGAAGGTGACCTGACCACAATATTCACGTTGTATTCCCTTTCGAATGTGCCGAACACAGTGTTGAAAGCCTGGGTTTTGTTCAAGCCGGATGCCATGAACGAACCGTACGTGTAGATGACTACGGTCTTCTTTCCACTCTGGCTGCTGCTTATTGCGTAATATGCGGCAAATGACGCAACGACGATAACGGACGCTATTACTACGGCAAGCACCTTTTTCTCAAAGGGCCTCAGTCTTGTCCACTCTTGTTTTTTATCTCTCGCAGGTTCCATGTAATGTCCCCTGCCAGAGAAGTCGTATGAGAATCATGCTTTCCTTCGCCGGCATTGCCCGGATCAGGTTCAAGGGTCGGCAGCGAATGGATTCGCTGCCCTCTCAGCATCTTCTTAACGCTCCCCTAGCTGATTTTCAATATAATCAGGTCCGATATAGGTCTTTCGACGTCAGCCGGACTACAATGCAACCTTGTGAACAGTCACAAGCGAACAAATGCCTATTCTACCCCGCCCGCCGTGATTGTGAACTCGATGAATGCACCCTCCCTCAAGTGCCTGTGCTTCATCAGTGTAGCCTTCCTCCTCCCGCCAGGGATTCTGTCAAGCCTTAGTATAGTCTTCGCTGCGTGCTGCAGTATATGGCCCCCGAGAGGTTCAATCGTCCCGTTGACTATGTCAGTATACACCTGTGAAGTAATCACCACTGGAATTGTGAATTTCCTGGCAGCATTGAGCAGCAGGCCCAGCTGTTCGTTGAGATCCTTTCTTTCATCACCATCTTC
This sequence comes from Thermoplasmata archaeon, assembly GCA_021796175.1. GTDB lineage: Archaea > Thermoplasmatota > Thermoplasmata > Sysuiplasmatales > Sysuiplasmataceae > JAJZXY01. The sequence continues at coordinate 6,275 of JAJYOM010000035.1, read as the reverse complement.
AGTGCGTGTCATCCTGAAGAACATTGTCAGGCTGTCCACTGTTATCAGACCTATTCTGCTCTTGTTATCAAGCAGTTTGATGCCCTTGGATATCAGGCGCGTCTGCTCCCTGAGATCGTAAGGTTCCGAAAACAGTGTATTCTTTGAAACGCGTTCTGTATCGCTCCCGGATATCTGCGAAAGCCTTTCCATAGACACCCCCTCTGTGTCAATATACAGGACCTTTGAACCTCCAAGAATCGCACTTTTTGTCAGCATCAGGCACAGGTTTGTCTTGCCGGAGCCTCCCTCACCGTAAAGCAGGGTAATCGTCCCGTCCTCCACCCCGCCGCCCAGGAGCGAATCGAGCCTGGCCGAACCTGTGCTGAGCATCGTCACGGTGCCATAGAGGTCTGAGTGGATGTAAATACATTCTGCATGCAACCGGGCAGACCGTTATCGTAATGTAGAGAATTGCCAATCATTTGCCGGTGATTGTTTCTGGCAGGAGAAGAAATGGAAGAAAAGGCTGAACTGGGCCTAGGCACAAAATGCGTTCATGCAGGCGAGATGATTGACAGGGCAACGGGTTCGATAGTGACCCCTGTTTATCAGAATGCAACCTTCCTCTACCCGTATGGCATAGACGAAAATGGCAATTACACCGATGAGAAGGCTCCATATTTCTATACCAGGCTTGGCAATCCAACTGTCAGGGCATTCGAGAAGAAGCTTTCGGCCCTGGAAGGCACCGATGACGCCGTAGCATTTTCAAGCGGCATGGCGGCCATATCAACAGCTGTAATGGAATTGATTGGTGAGAAGGGGCACATGCTCTCGGTCAGGGACATCTACGGCGGTACTCATTCACTCTTTGCAGGCGTACTTCCAAGGCATGGCCATGAGGTGACTTTCTTTAATCGTACGAAGACCAGGTTCCTTGATGATATGCTAAGGGATAACACTAAAGCTGTTTATGTCGAAACACCGACGAACCCCACCCTTGATATCTACGACATAAAGGAGATATTTGATTTTGCTCATGAACACGGGCTTGCGACCATAATCGACAACACGTTCCCTACTCCAGTAAACATGCAACCGGCAAGTATAGGCGCTGATGTCATCATTCACAGTGCAACAAAGTATCTTTCCGGGCATTCAGACGTTATTGCGGGCGTGGTTGCAGGCAAGCAGGAGTACGTGGACAGAATCAGGGAAATGATGACTGTTCTGGGCGGCTCGATGGAACCGTTTACCGCTTTCCTGACCGAGCGTGGAATGAAGACGCTTGAGCTGAGGGTGAGGAAGAGCAACGAAAACGCTATGGCCATAGCCGATTTCCTAAGCGAGCACAGGAGGATATCAAAGGTGCTTTACCCGGGTCTCGAAAGTCACGAAGGACATGAGATTGCTGCAAGACTGATGACCGGCTTCGGTGGTGTGCTCTCCTTCGAGCTCAGAGGCAGAAAGGAGGAGGCGAGGAAGGTCATGAAAAAAATGAAAATCGCAAAGGTTGCTGCCAGTCTTGGAGGCGTCGAATCGCTGGTGACGATACCTGCCGACACTTCTCACAGGCAGCTTTCCGCTGAAGCACTCAAAGAGCGTGGGATCTCCGACACGCTGATAAGAATGTCAGTAGGGATAGAGGACGAGGAAGATATCATCGAGGATGTCGGGCAGGCACTGGAACCGTGAAATGAATGCCGAAGGAATCAGTAATAAAAAAGGGGGCAGAAGCAACCATATCCGTCGGCGAATATCTTGGCAGAAGGGTTGTTTTCAAACGAAGGACGAGGAAAGGTTACAGGGACAGGAGACTGGATGCCCGAATTACAAAGTTAAGGACAAGAAACGAAGTCAGGAGCATGGCCGCAGCCAGGGCGGCCGGTTTGCACATTCCGTGGATTTACGATGTAGACCTTCGCGAAGGGCTGATTGTGATGCAATTCATAGACGGTCAGAGGCTTAATTCACAACTTTACTGCCTGAACCACGAGGAGCGCATTTCGATTGAGAGGAAGCTGGGTTTCGAAATCGCCAGGATGCATGCGGCAGCTATTTCCCATGGCGATCTCACAACTTCCAACATACTTGTATCGGGCTCGGATATATATTTTATCGATTTTTCCATGGCCACACGGCCCGCAGATACAGAGCAGCTCGGTGTCGACCTGCGGCTGCTGAAGGAAGTCTACAAGTCCACGCATTCGGAATTCGAGGATGAGTACGGCGAAGTATTGAAAGGATACACGGATGGTGGAGGAAGCAGAGAAGCCATTGAGAAGGTGGCGGAGATAGAGAGAAGGGCAAGGTATGTATGATGAAGCTGACCTTCGTAACGACGAATGACGGCAAATTCAGGGAGTTTTCCGCTTCGCTTCAGGATTCAGGTGTTGAGCTGGTCAGACGTTCGCAGGAGTACCCTGAGATCCAGACAGATACACTTGAGAAAGTTGTCCGATTCGGTTTGGACTGGTTGCGTGAAAAGGTACCTGGAAATTATGTAATAGATGATTCTGGTCTCTTCATAGATCGACTCCGTGGCTTCCCCGGAGTTTACAGTGCGTATGTCCTGAAAACAATCGGGCTTGACGGTGTATTGGGGCTGATGAAGGGACAGGAGGACAGAGCAGCGGAGTTCGCCACAACCATCGGATTGTTCAATGACGGCGATGTCCATATATTCACCGGAAGGTGCAGGGGGAAAATAATAACCTCTCCCGAGGGTACGGGCGGTTTCGGATATGATCCTATATTCGTACCGGATGGAGATCTGAGGACTTTTGCGGGCATGACGGTTGTTGAGAAGAACAGCGTCTCGCACAGGGGAAAGGCGCTGAAGATGCTGAATGACTATATCAAGCGCAACGCAGTGAGTTGAGTTTCGTTGTATATCGGAAAGAGAATTGCAGTGACGGGGTGCGCGGGTTTTATAGGTTCGAATCTGACACACAGATTCCTTGAGGAGGGCAGGGAAGTGGTTGGAATTGACAATTTCTTTACAGGAAGCAGAAAAAATCTCCCTTCCGCCAGGGCTGCCACGCACTTCAGGTTTATCGAAGCGGACATAACAGTCGAAGGTGACTGGCAGAAGGCGGTTGCAGAGTGTGATACTACCTTCCACATGGCTGCCTATCCGGAAGCGGGAGCAGGAGAAAAGGATACGCAGATACATCTCAAACAGAATGTGATAGGCACGAGGAATGTGCTGGAAGCTTCTTCACGCAGCGGAAGAAACTTTGTCTTCGCTTCTTCCTCGACTGTGTATGGTGAGGCGAGCAAGATGCCAACCGCGGAAGACTACGGTCCGTTGAAGCCAATAGGAATCATGGGCGCATCTAAACTCGGTTGCGAAGGATATGTGGCTGCCTACTGCCACGTTTTTGATGCCGAAGGCGCAATTATGAGGTTCGCGAATGTTGTGGGCCGAAGGGAAGCTCATGGTGTCACATTCGACTTTGTAAGGAAGCTCAAGAGAAATCCGCGGGAACTGGAGATACTCGGAAGGGATCCGGGTACGGTCAAGTCGTATGTGCATATAGACGACCTTATGGACGGTATGATGGCCGGCTGTGAACGTTCAGAAGAGCGGGTGGAGATATACAACGTGGGCACTGCTCAGACGACTTCAGTCCGTGAGATTGCCGATATTGTTGTTTCCGAGCTCGGGCTCAAGAATGTGGCATACAGGTGGACCGGCGGAGTGGACGGTGGCCGGGGATGGAAGGAGGACGTGAAACATATGGAACTCGCGGTGGACAAACTCAGGAACAGGGGCTGGACTGCGAAGCTCAGTAGCAGCGAAGCGGTAAGGAAGGCCGCAGGCGAGATCTCAGCAGAGATATGACCCGGTTTTTTCCCTGTTTCAGGATATTGGGGAGATTTCAAACCACTGTCATCACTTTGCAGCATTTTTGTGTTCCCGTCAGATTCCAGTCCGTCTTGCCTGTTATTTGAAAGAGGTAAGAAAGATGCGAGCTATGAAATTGCAATCTGTATCTCTGAGATTTCATTTCCGCGACCTGAAACTGCAACCTTCCGCACACTCATGCAGCTAGCATTTGGAGGACTTTCTAAAATCATCGTGGGCGGTTACTTCCATTCTGTCAGTATTTTTTCCCTTCCGAAAGTTGCTCTGCTGATGACGTATACGATCAACGTGATTATCAGAAGGGCCACTGCAATCAGGAGAACGGTGGTTGTGTCCTGGAGTTTCACCAGTCCGATCTCGCCCAGCACATACAGGGCCAGGAAAGGCACGAGTGTCATACCCCCCATCTGGTAAGCGCTCATGACGTTGCTGAATTTGGAAGATATAAACACACTCAGTGTAACTGCATAAGTGGCGGACAGCGGGACGGCAGTCAGCAGCAGTATGGTAAAACTCAAGTTCGGGAAATACAGGTAACCAAAACTGTCACGCGTCAGTGCGTCCATAAGAGCCATATATATGGCAGTGCCCAGATAAACCGAAAGAAGTGCCGGAATAAGGGTGCCGAGGTACTTGCCCACGAGGATTTCGCCATCAGTTGTAGGTGTGGAAAGCAGCGGCTCGAGGCTCTTCTCCACCTTCTCACCTATTATGCTGTATGAGGAAATATAGAGAGGCACAAACGCGGCAATAAGAACGAAGAAGAAACCGAAAGCACTTATCAGATTTGAATCTGTTGCGGCGGAAAAACCTTTTCGTATCATGAGCGTATAAAGGACGAGCGGAAGAGCTGCACCTATCGCGACTGGAAATCCTATTGTAATCGCCATGGGGGCTTTCCTTCTTCTCATCACTGCCAGGTCTTTCTTAGTGATAATCCAAGATTTCCAGAGTCGCATTTTATCATTCCTTTACAAGCTTGAGATAAACGTCTTCCAGGCTGGCACCCGTTTCATTCACAGTCCGGATCTTGCCGCCAGCTGCTGCTATGGAAGTTACCAGGGCCGGCGTCTCCTTCGCAGGATCGGACAATTCCAGGACAAGCGTATTCCCCTCCACCTCCAGACTCAACGGCTTGAGGGAGCGAACAGCCTTCAGAATTCCTTCATTCACGTTATCGAGAACAATGTTGGTCTTCTTCCCTGCCACGGCCATCTCCAGGTTTGCAGGCGTGTCCACAGCAATCATTCTTGTCTTCAGTACACCTATCCTGTCACAGATTCTCTGAGCTTCGTCCAGGTTATGTGTATTCAGGAATATCGTCCTTTCCTCGTTCTTTAGACTGAGTATAGTCTCCCTTATGATTTTCGACGCCTCCGGATCCAGGTTGGCGGTGGGTTCATCCATGAAAAGAATTTCCGGATCGTGAACAAGAGCTCTCGCAATTGCCACCTTTTGTTTCATGCCTTTTGAAAAGGAGGAAATCGGCATGTCCTTCCTGTCCCACATATCCAGCATTTTCAAGTACTTCTCAATGTTCCTCTTCACAGAGCTATCGGGTGACTCATACATTCGCCCATAAAAGAGCAGGTTTTCATAAGCGGTAAGATTTTCGTAGAGGCCGACATCATCATGTACGATGCCGGTGAGCTTCCTTATCTTCATTGCATCATCCTTGTTTGTGATATCATAGCCGGCGATTCTCGCGTCACCAGAGGAACTGGATATCAGGCAACAAAGCATTCGAACGGTCGTAGTCTTCCCGGCACCATTCGGGCCCAGTAGGCCGAAGACTTCACCCCTGGATACCTTGAAAGTAAGGTCATCAACTGCTGTCAGGGTTCCGAATTTCTTGCTCAGGTGCTCAACTTCAATTGTAGCCATCTGCGATGCGTTCCTTTTGAGTCTCGGAATATTCAAGGAATTTATTGATTTTGTACATGCAACGAATATTAAGGAATTACGTACGATGCTTGAGTTCTGGGCATAGCATACTTCCGGTGGTGGAATGCAGGACAGACACCTTACGCGTTCGCGGCAAGGCAGAAGTTAAACGCAGTGATGGACAATTCTTTATTAGGAACTTCTCATTCAACGCTTCATTAAGGGTCCGTGGGGTAGTTTGGCTATCCTTCCAGCTTTGGGAGCTGGTGACCCCAGTTCAAATCTGGGCGGACCCATTATGTATAAAAAAACAGGAGGGTTCCCGAAACCGAAACCCTAAACCCCTGAGACCAAGCACAGGAGGGTCAGTCACCAATACCCTGAACCCAACTCAGACCCGGAACCAAGGACCTCTGAACCCTTGACCCAACCCCCAACCCCCTTCTGAACAAAATTAGGGGACCCAGACTCATACCCCCGAATAACCTTCACCACAAGGACCCCTGACCCCCGACCCGGGGCCCCCTGCCCCCGAACC
>JAJYOM010000183.1 GCA_021796175.1 Thermoplasmata archaeon | reverse complement strand
TTGAGCGGTTGCGAGGGCACTCCTGTCTATAAGTTTCCACTTCACGCCGTCATCAGACGAGTAGATAAAAGCCTCACCTTCTCTGAAATTCCTGGAAATTGCCGTCAATATGTTGAACCTCTCCTGCTCCGTATTCATCGTCGCAAGCAGCCAGTTTCCTGTGTCTTCAATGGCAGCACTGAGCTGATCCCTGCTGGCCATCGAGAGACGGTAGTCCTGCATCATTCCCCAGGGAAGGAAGAGGAATGATTGTGAGAACAGAATTCCTCCCGTATACCAGAGAAAACTGTACTGTGTGTTTTGGACTGAGAGAACGAGGACGCTCGAGGCCTGAAGAAGTAGAAGAAGCATCACACCATCAATGCTTTCCCTGAATACAGGCTTCCTTGCTCTCCAGAGGATCACAACTGTTCCGATCAAAAGTATCATCAATACGGCGTCCAGGCTGGTCTCGGCAAGATCACTCATACCGTACAGGATGCTCGCCAGTGCCGATGAGCTTGATGAGAGTTCCAGACTGACCAGCAACGTCATGCCAAGAGAAATCGCGATCCGAAGAACAACAGATATACGCCTTGGGCCAATTGATCTGAAAGCGAAAGGCATCCCGGTCAGCAGTAAAACTGCTGTAAACAGCGAAACGAAATCCTGATGCAAATCAATTCTGAACAGCGAGAAAGAAACATCAGTTCGGAGGAGCACGTTGTTTGCAGCGCCCGTGGTAAAAACATTAAGCACAAGGCTCGAGAGCGCTACTGTAATAAGCACGATGTCATAGCCATATCTTTCATTCCTGAACCTGATCGAACAGATGGATAGCGTCACGAGGAGGAGAATGCTCGAGTATACTCCGATGACGAACTGGAACCCGGGAAATATCGGACGCGCTCCTGCTATGAACATCGCGCCAAGAATCGCAATCGGTGCCAACGTGACAAGAATCGGGATTCCCCATCCTGCGTGTGGCTGCACAATGCGCGCCTTGAGATTGTCCATCAGGCCCGATATTCTCGCCATGCCGACCCACTCTCCTGAGTGTGCTGTAATTCACCATGTTCGGTAAACTGAGTACTTAAGAAGTCCACAACCATTATCAGAGATGCGAATTTCGTCTGCAATGGTGGCCCTATGCCTGTGCCCGGGGGCGCAGCGATTGTCCGACCATCGGCCGCGGCCTTCAGGTTTCTATTCTCCGGACGGCATCTCTGAAGCACTCACGCGGTACAATCATTTCAAAGCATGCGCCTTTGCCTTCCGCGCCCTTCTCAGCTATCTTTATGCCGGTGATGCCCAGTATCTCGCTCACCAGCCTCAGGCCGTGAAGTGGTCCATCCGCCGAAGCGGAGAAGATGGACTTCCTTTTCTCCTCGGACACCCCCTTTCCGTCGTCCCTGTATATTATGAGGAGACGTTCGCCATCCTCCTTTACCTCGAGGGAAATGTTACTGACGCTTCCGCCATGTCTGATGGAGTTGTCCACGAGATTGTAGAACACCCTGTCAAGCAGCGGATCAGCGACGATATCAGCATTCTTGCCCAGAGCCCTGATTGCTGCCTTGTGGCCACCCATGCCCGAAATGCTGCGTTCAAAAGTTGCATGCACATTCATCCATTTGGGATTGCCCGACGACTGTATGTCTTTCAGATCTCTGAGCTGACTCCTCATCTGCACCGTTATGTTCTTTATCCTTTCCAGCTTATCCGAAATAGAATTGTCTGCGTTGTTTTTCATTATCATCTGCGTGTACAGCTCTATTGCATGCAGATGGTTCAGCATGTCATGTCTGCTTATTGTCTCCATCAGATTGAGCTTCTCGTTGGCTCTTCTCAGGCCTTCCCGCTGCTCAACGAGTTCGGTTATGTCCCGCTGCAACTGGACCCAGTGTGTGCTGTCCCCCTCCTTCATCGGGAAGAGAGTTGTGTCCAGAATTCTGATGTCACCTTTTTTTGTAACATGCCTGAGCTCTCCGTGGAACGGCACGCCTGCGGAGTAGGCAGCGAACATCCTGTTGACCGGGCCGGTATCCATCATTTCGCCATTCATTTCCCACAGATTCTTGCGATACAGCTCTTCAGGCTCCAGTCCAGTCACTGAGTAGTATGCAGGATTGGCGTAGACTGGCGTGAGTTCCCCTTTCGTTCCTCCTTCTGCGATGAGCACCATCTCGTCGGCATTCTCTATGACAGCATTATTCAGTCTTTGGGTCGCTTCTGCCATCTTTTCTTCAGTGACGTCCCTGCATATACTTGTCAACTGTATCACATTGCCCTCGTCGTCCTTTACAGGCGACAGCATTACCCGCATCGTGATGAGCTTCCCGTCTTTCCTCACTCTTGTTGCCTCGTAGTTCACTGCAGTACCCTCTGCCACCATCTTCAGTTTGGCACCCAGATCGCCCAGTCTTCTGTGAGGTATGAGCATATCAACATTTTTGCCCACAACTTCCTCTGCAGACCAGCCGTATGTCGCCTGGAACGAGTCGTTCACGGAAAGTATATTTCCTTTCAGATCGCTTGTAATAACGATCAGCGGCGTGTGCTTCACGAAAGACTGCATGTTTTGCAGTAATGTCCTCAGGTTCTTCTCGGTGGCCAGCTTTCCAACAAACAGACCTATTTGTTTTCCGATATCAGCGACCGTGTTGATCATGTTCGCATCAGGCTGCTGCCTCGTTCCGCTGAAAAGCAGCAACACGCCGACTGATTCCTCTCTGTTGAGAATGGGTATGCCGAAGACTGTTCTCAGACCTGCAGCTTCAACCATTTCCTTTCTTGCAAAGACAAGATCCTCCGGTATGTATTCTATCCACTTAGGTCTCATGCTTTCCCATACAGTCCCGGGAAGGCCATCCCCTTTCCTGAAAATTGTCCCGCGCGAATCGGAGAGTGAGCCAGCATTTCCTACCGGCACACTGCTCCATCGCCAGCTCAGGCCAAGCTCTTTGCCCCCACGATCGGGCCACCAAATCTCCCCCATCTGGAACTTGAGAGATGAAGTAATTGCCTCAAGTATTGCCGGCATAGCCCTTTC
>JAJYOM010000182.1 GCA_021796175.1 Thermoplasmata archaeon | reverse complement strand
TGTAATATGAGACTGTTGGATGGGCGGGAAACATGGTCGGGCGATTCACTTTTTCCTGGTGTAGGACGCAACAGTGACAGCCAGCTCCCCTCTGGTCCTGTCCAGAAGCGAGCGTGCCACATCCTGCTTTCTCTTTATCTCCACGACCTTGCCCGGGAAATGCATTTTCGACAGGGCGAGGTAAAGCCTTTCCATCTCCGATACCCACTTCGACGCCTCCCTTACATTCCCGCCGATCATGCTGTCAAGCGCCATTCTCCTCATCTCGCCTATAACGTCAGCGAGTCCAAGGATGTAGGTTGAAGAATCGACCTTAAGCTGTGATGGGGAAGGCATTGCGTCACCGGTTACGGCTGAACGCAGCAAAGTTGCTTCAACATATTCCTGCATAGCGTCTTCTACAAAGCCGCTGTAGTACACTTCATAATGGCCATGGAGCAGCGTGTTCACCTCTGTGACCTTTGCCCGCAGTTCCCTGTACCCCTCGATAATATTCTTCCCCTTTTTCTGCCTGTGCAGCATGTAAATCAGGTCTGAGGACAGACGCACAATCTGCCTGCAGGTCTTCATCGCGAGTTCCCTGACCTCATCTTTCTCCTCCAGTTCGTTTTCGACTTCCTCCATTACTTCGTCCAGATTGTCAAATACAGCCACTGACTCACCCCTTGGCAGTCACGCCACTCCATGAAGCGCGAGGCCCGCGATGCGCTTCCGTTCCATCTCCTCTCTGGTACCAATATCCTTTCGCGTATAAACAAGTCCGCTGATGAATTGTCCCGCCCTCTCTATCATGGCCGATGCATCCCATGGCTGCTTGCTTTTCGCCAGCAGCGCGAATGATCTGGATGTTGTTGTTGTGAGTTTTCCACCCTCCGAGTTTACTGAACCGTAGTACAGTCTTGCACCCGTGCCGCCAATACCCTTCTCATCAACTTTGATCTCAGACCCCTTCAGCGGCTTCTCACCGTACCCGTGAGGCACATAGTACCTGCAGACAGTGCTCATCTTCTCAAACTCCAGTTTTCCGCTGAGCCGGCCCTCCGCCGCGGAGTAGAGGACATCTGTCATATTCCCCCTTGCAACCGCGATCACATTCATCGATTCCGGGTCTGCGAATCTTGCATTGAACTCTATCAGTTTCACACCCTCCCGCGTTAACATAAAGCCGCCGTACAGTACTCCCCTGAACTCCCTGTTCTCCATGCCGAGTGCTGCCACTGTCCTCTGCATGATGTACATTGCACTCTCCCTGTCATTCTCCTTCAGGAATGGAAGCAGTCCGTCGGGCATGGAATAGGAACCCATTCCTCCCGTGTTCGGGCCCGTATCGCCCTCAAACGCTCTCTTGTGATCCTGAGCGATTGGAAACGGCAGCAGTCTCCTTCCGTCCGTAATGGCCTGAAGGCTGAATTCCTCCCCCTTCAGCTTCTCCTCTATAACGACACCGTGCCCATGCCCAATGCCATGCTGGAAAATCTCCTTAACATAGTCTCTGGCATCCTCCCTGGACTTGAGCTGTTCCCCCATCACCTTCACACCTTTTCCTCCTGTCAGTCCGCTTGGTTTGACTACAAGTTCCATGTCCGAGCGGTCGATGTATTTGAGTGCATCTTCGGTACTGTCGAAGATCGCGTATTCCGGATTGCCGGGAATGCCGTACTTTTCCAGCAGCATCCTCGCATAGGACTTCTGCGACTCGATGTCCGCTGCATCCCTCCCCGGCCCGAAGCATGTTATACCCTTTCCCCGCAGCGAATCTGACAGCCCTGCCTCCAGCGGATCCTCGGGACCAATAACTGCAAAGTCAATCTTCTGTCCGACTGCGTAGGAAACAACACGATCCACATCCGTCTCCGGAGCGATCAATGCGTCTTTCGAGAGCCGTTCTATTCCCGGATTCCTGTTTTTCATCAGGCTGTAAATTGCATTTCCATCCGACTTCAGCCTCTCAGCTATTATGTGCTCCCTGCAGCCTCCGCCAATGACAAGTATTCTCATTTCTGCATCACTCGCCCTCTCGATTTACAGGCAGTCTGAATGCCCTCAGCGTCAGATAACTGGTCGCTCTATATCTTTAGAGTCTTGAGGCGCCCCGTTCCGCCAAACAAATTGCAGCCGGCATATGCAATGGCCCCATGGGCAGATATTTATGTGCCCTCGCTGAACATGAACCTGAATGGTAAATGTCAGAATGAGGGCAGTCGGGCTGACACTCGGCTCCGCAGCACTGTGGGGAACATCGTTTCCAGTCATCAAGGTGGTACTCAGCGAGGCGAATCCCGCTGTCTTCCTGTTCTACAGGTTTCTCATCGCGACTTCTGTGCTCCTGGCCCTGTTTTTCTGGCTGAAACTTGACAGGACAATCTTCCTGAACTGGAATCTAGTCCTCCTTGGCTTCATCTTTTCACTATCGTTCATCTTCCAGTACGTAGGTCAGACAGGGACAACCGCAGGCGAAGCCGCGGTGCTTCTCAACACCACTCCCATCGTTGTTCCGCTGATGTCATACTTTGCGATAAAAGAGCGTCTTGGTGCGAGACGGTATTCTGCAGCAGGGATAGGGATGGTGGGCGTGGTTTTCATGTCAGGCGTTCTGTCTCCTTCATCAGGCGGTTCGACCGACATCGGTGTTTTTGAAATGCTGCTGTCCGCACTGGCCACCTCTGCCTACATCATACTCACCAAGAGAGTTGTCTCCAGGATCGAGCCACTTGAATTTTACGCCCCGGTGTTCCTGTACGGGACGCTTTTCATGTTCATCTACGCGCTGGCATTCGGTTCCGGCTTTGCATCTGTGTGGAGGGACAGCAGCTCCGCAGGCGCCATAGTCTATCTTTCCATTGCCTGCTCAATTCTGCCATTCTTCCTCTGGTACCGCGGACTGCAGCATCTCAGCGCCACCGCATCCGCAGTCGTGACACTGTTCGAACCGATAGTTGCCATTGTTCTGTCCGTCATATTCATCAATGAGTTATTCAGCACCGTCCAGATCATCGGCACTGCGCTCATCTTTGCCGCGATAGTGAAAAGATGAAGCCAAGG
>JAJYOM010000001.1:37177-45065 GCA_021796175.1 Thermoplasmata archaeon | reverse complement strand
GCAATTGCATGGAAGTAGAACCGCCGGAGGTTAATTCCGGAAAAAAAATGTCTTATTGTATGCCATTGGTAGTTACCAGGACTTTTTGTCAGCGTCCCATTTCCGGGGACTAGAGCCATTTAAATATTTTGTAGCCCTTGTGGGAATGAGTCCCCATGAATTGGTAAAGCCAGACTAATTTGCTCAGATTTTCCGAAAGTGGAGGGTCAAAGGATGAATGGTATCAATGGAGGAAAAGTGGGCCTGTCAGAGAATTACCAGCTACTTGAGCGAAGAGCCAGGAAGCTGATTTTGCCGGTGCTTGTCATAGTTGCTCTATTTTTGCTTGCATCGGTCGCCGGCGCTGTTGTCATATCGGGCAGTGTGTCAGCGGGGTCAATGACTCTGCCTACTCACAGCCAATCGATATCTGCAACCCCGTCTGCAACCTCCTGGACATATCCGACTACAACGATGCAGGAGCCGGGATACACAAACGGTACTTATGTAATGGCGTCCGTAAACAATGTCGAAGATATCAATATCTGGTTGGCTTCGGATGTTTACAGTTTTTACCTTCTGGATGAAATTTATGACTCGCCTGCAAATATTGCTCCCAATAACACTTTGATTCCATGGCTGGCGACAGGTTGGACCGAGACCAATGTCACTTCACAGAACATGCAGACGTTCAGTCCTATCACGGGCAACGAGCAGAGTGTCTCCTACATCTGGACTGTCCACATAAGGCCAGGTGTCCAGTGGACAGACTGGACTCCGTCAGGAGCTTCCAGCACCTATGTGTTCAGCAACAAAACATCGTTCTCGCTTTACAACTTTACCACAGGCGCCACTGACTCCTTCACCCACCAGTACAAGTGGCCAACCGCAACGATGCAGACGTACTATGTGCAGTCTGCCGACTTTGTCCTCAGCTGGCTCATGCTCAGCTCGGCGCTCGACTACGGCGGTACCTATCTCAATGTTGTAAATGTAGTTCCACAGGGAAACCTGACGGTGCAGTATTACTTGAGCGCTCAGTCCGCTAGCTTCACAGATTCGGTTCTACTGGACCCAATACTTCCATACCATATCTGGTCACAGCATGCTTGGTCCGAGACTCAGGGAGCCTGGAACTATACGGGAGCCCCTAATGGTTATGATAACTGGAACGTTGGTTACAATTCAAAGACCGGTGTTGCCACCGGTCTTGTTGGCAGCGGGCCATTCATGATGAATGGAGGATATGGCATGCCAACAGGCAACTGGAACGAGGCAACAGGCAACTGGTTTCTGATAGTCAATCCACATTACTTCGTTCAGTATACGACCGCGCTGCAGCGCTGGACACCAAAATTCTATGAGTTGAGCGTTCCGAGGTACTCATCAGTTTCCGACGCAGCAACGGCGGAAAAGCTTGGCCAGGTTTATACTATAGAGGGGGGACTTCCACCGACTTTCATTCCCACAATTCATACTATGCCCAACACGTACATTTACTACAAGCCTGCTGCATCCTTCGGCTACATTCAGCTCAATAGCAGGCCGCAGTATGCACCGTTGAACATCACCGCTTTGAGGCAAGCGCTCGACTATGCCTCCAACAAAGCATATATTTCGGCGGTCATCGACGAAGGCTACAATATCAATGGTCCTAATGCATTACCGATTGCTGACAGTGTCTGGTATAATTCCACAGACAACATTTATGCGTACAACCCACAGCTCGCGTTGAGCATGATCAAAAACATTTCCGGAATGAAACAGGTGAGTGGTGAGTGGTACTATTTCGGCACGCAGGTCACAATAACCATCCAGATTTCACCTTATTCGGAAGATCCGCTTGGCGTCGAGGCTGCGGAAGTCATTGCCCAGGAGTGGAGTGCAATCGGTATAAAGACAACTGTAGAGCAGATGTCTTTCACAACACAAGTGGCCAACACAGACGTGTATGCCTTCCAGGCCACTGACCTAGGTATATCCGGAATAACAGGAGATCCTACAAGCTACTTCGCTTCTGCCTACAACGAGGCCTTCGTAGCGGACGGCTTTTACTTTGGTCCTTACACGAATATAACCATAAACGGAGTATTCTACAACACGAACCAGATCACCGATTTGGTGAGCAACCTCTCAATACAGCTCAATGATGTGACGAATTTTTCCCAGAGAATAAGCATAGCTGACCAGCTCCAGGGAATAGTGGACCAGGAGGCAACAATGATCGGGCTCGGCTACCCCATTGACATAATCCCCTTCACAAACACAACATTCACCGGTGTCGTGAGGAGTACACTGGGCCAGGATAGCTTCATGTATTGGAACTTCCTGAGTCTTCACCTCAGAAGCGCCCCCTTGAAAACACCTGTGGCCCCACCTATTCAGCTGAATGTGGGAGTCGTAACACAGGACAAAGTTTACTTCAACGGCATGTATGGAAATGCCACAATTGAAGTGCGCAACCAGTTCGGTCAGCCTGTAAGCGGCGCCAACGTGGTCGTGGGTTCTGTCCCCTCTGGTCCGCTTGTCAACATAACTTCAAACAACGGGACAACCAACAGCCAGGGTGTCTACAACTGGGAGTTCGTTGTGTATTCGCAGAACAACTATCCGTTCACCAGCGATTATGGAGGGCGCGTCAACATCTCTGTAACGGCTACCCTTCCGGGCTCAAAAGCGGTTCCCGGTTCGGGAAGCACACGAATCGACATTTCGCCATATCCTGTACAGTACGACACGAGTGGCATGCCTGTGGTGCTGAAAGGTTCTTCCCCGCAGCCGTTCACTATAACTGTAATCAATCCAGCGACTGGCAAGCCGCTGTCCGGATATGCTTACTCGGTCGGTGTCCTCAGCGGTGCGATGAGCATTTCATCTGGCGGCAGTGGGCAGACAGTGTCAAACCTCAGCTCTTTCAATGCATTTGGAATTGGAAACCAGCCGGCATATGTCACCAATCCGCTTGCCCAGGCAATCGTTAAGGGTGCGAGCGCAATTACGTTAGGACCTGATGGCAACTTATACGTAGCGAGCGTTACAGGAACAGTATATGCGCTATCACCGCCCAGCAGCGGTGCGGGCTCGACCTTGCCAATCTCAGATAGTACGCCATATGGTGCTGTTGTGGCCTCATACCGTGTAGGCAGCAATCCAAATGCTCTTGTATTCAACGGTAGCGGAGATCTGATTGTAGCCAATGCCGGCTCAGACAACCTGACAGTCATCAGCACCGGTGTTGGTAGTGTGGAAAATGTCACGCTGCCTTCATCTCCGGATTCCAATGCACTGGCCGAGTACAACAACTCTGTTTATGTTGGCCTGGCAAATGGGAATGTCGTTGTATTGAATGAATCGACCTGGAAGATTGTTGCAACTGTCACACTAAATGCTGCCGCGAAGCCGGAAGCATTCACGTGGGGACCGAACGGCATGCTTTACGCTGCGGATTTCGGCAATGGAACTGTGTCTGAAATAAATGCGACTGGAGCAACCACTTCGCTCTTGGCAGTGATGCCTGCAGGAACAGGTCCTGATGCGCTGGTATTCAATGGCTCAGGCAATCTATTTGCTGCCAACTATGGAAGCGACAATTTGACGGTTTACAACCTGACAGGTACCCCTGTGCAATCCGTCGATGTGGGAACTGGACCTACAGCAATCGCCATGGACGGCAGCGGCTTCCTGTATGTTTCCAACGCGCTATCTGACAATGTAACCATCATTAACGACTCAGCCTCGATTTCGACCATTGCAAACATCGGCGTAGGCACTTTCCCTGCAGGTATGGCGTATAATTCTGCAGACGGTAACGTCTACATTACAGACACTGCGTCTAACAACCTTACAGTTGTGAGCTCTGCCACATTTTCAGCAATAGTGGCGATTCCTGATTTCTACGTAACTACGATTTCGGGAGTGACAGGAAGCAACGGTCAGATAAATGTCATGCTCTCACCCAGCCCGATATACAACTACACTGCGAACGGAAACAACAGCTCTTCATATGTTTTCATAGGCGATTACGCGGCAGGCGGGCCACTGTCTGGTCTTAGCGGTTTCGCACCTATTGCGCAGCTAACATCAGCCACCAACAACAATCCGATAAACGGGCCAATGGGCTTTGGTGTACCGCAGCCGATGGATTTGCCGGTTGAGCTATCAACTGTCGCTCCAAGTGTGGTTCTGTCCATTTCTGCAAACACGACTACCATACCCTACAGCGGCCTCGCTACTGTTTCAGTAAGGGCATTAAATTCAACGGGTGCGCCTGTCAGCAACTATCCTGTAACTGTACAGCTCCAGGATGCCCTCGCTGCAAACAGGGGCTTACTGACAAACTCATCCGGCTCGCAGGTCATGTTGTTCAACCCGAACGTAAATTTTGCGAGTACGTTCCTGCCCGGTATCCAATTGAGCACTGATGCCAACGGCTACGCAAATGTCACATTCTCTCCCCAGCTGTATAACATCGATTACAGCCCCGTTACCGGCAATTTCCTCGGCTTTTCGTCTTCCCCGTATACCGACCCCTATCTCATCCCGTTTGATGAATTCCAGCTAAGTGCCCTTGGCGCCTCTAACCAGTCTGCTCTTCTTACAATCAACTCGACCCAGTTTGAGTACAATCCGCAGCCCTCTCCGGTTACAACTCCCTATCTGGCTGGCGCCCAGTATATCGGTGGCCTGTGGTTCATAACCGGCAACGAAACATATACATTGTATATCAATTCAACAGAAAACAATGCCGCCGGTCCAACCGCATCCAGTGTGGCTGCAACTGTTAACGTTACAAACGGGACCCTGAGCGCCGGCTCAGTGAACACGGGTGCCTCGGGTTCGGCAACCTTACAGTACAAGGCAGCCAACGTGACAGCCATTACCCCGGTTGGTGTTACAGTAACGACGGCCTACGGGACATACAGCGAGACGTTCTATATCATACCGCACTCAAGCAATTCCACGACTACGACAAGTCCCACCACGAAGACAAAGACAGTGACTTCCATACCTTCCTACATGTATGCACTGGTTGGAGTGTTTGCAGCTCTCTTTGTAATATCCACAGTGCTATTTGCCAGGGCCCGGAGTGGTAGGGGCGGGAAAAAGCAACCTCCGGTGGAGCCTGAGGAGAGCGAGCCGGAAGAAGGGAGGAACTCATAACCTCCTCAAACCTTTTTTTAATTTTCCATATTATAGATAAAGAGGTTGGCACCCTAGTGAACATCTATCTGATAATAAGGAAGGTCGTTCAGTCTGCAATACTTATAGTTTCGATGGCCGCTGTGCTATTCGTCATTTTCAGGCTTATGCCTGGAAACCCGGCAGAACTCTTCCTTCACGATGCACGGACTCATTTCGCCACCAAGCAGGAGCTGCAAATCATCGAGGCAAGACTAGGGCTCACGGGAGGCAAGTGGAATTTCGAAAACTTCCTGATTTACATGAAGGACATGTTCACCTTCAACTTCGGCTACGACTATTATTCACAGGAGAGCGTTGCCACGCTTATAGGAAATTCAATGCCCTACTCCCTGCTCCTTTTAGGAACCGCACTCGCACTTTCTTTCGTTGTGGGTCTACCCCTCGGTATACTCGCCACATGGTACCACGGGAAGAAGAAGGAGGCTGTAATCAATACATCAAACCTCATCCTGAACTCTATACCTTATTTCATACTCGCCATTGTCTTCTATCTCTATTTTGTTGCATTCTATCCCATATTCCCCGTCAGAGGTTCGTTCAGCACTTTCGATCTTTACCACATGTATGACCCATCAATACTCGTAACAGTACTCTGGAAAATGACTCTACCGCTGCTTTCACTGGTCCTGGTGGAAGAGGCTGCTCACGTTCTTACAATGAGGGCTGCAATGGTTTCAGTCATGGGGGAGGATTTCATAACCACGGCGCGGGCGAAAGGTGTGGCTGAACGGACCATCTTCTTCAGGCATGCTGCCAGGAACGCGATGATACCAGTTTCAACAAGAATGGCACTGGAATTCGCATTTCTAACAAGCGGTGCGATCTTTGTTGAGGCCATCTTTTCATGGCCAGGCATTGGAACGCTCATTTACCAGTCTGCGCTGAACGAGGACTACCCTGTAAGTGAAGGTGCACTCTTCACTATATCTCTTGTTGTCATCATCGCTTATTCCATAATCGACTTCGTACACGCCTGGCTTGACCCGAGGATCAGCGCTTAGGTTGGTGACAATGGTTAACAAAGAGGAACGAAGTGGATATTACAAAAATCGACTTTCATTTTTCGTATTTAACATGAGGAAGCAGTGGCACCTATATTACAGGTCAAGTTATGGAAAAGTCGGCTTTTACATGCTCCTCTTTTTCCTTGTTGTCTCCATGATTTCACCGCTTTTGATTTTCCATTCTCCCGAGACATTTTTTGCCCCGGAGATAGATACCTACACGGCTTCACAGCAACTGGCAGCTCAAATCGTCGGAACCGGGGTTTACAATTCCACAGCCACTTTTCCTCCCGCGGCATCGATGGTAACCAGCGTGGGCAGCTATCTGGTGTATGTAAGTACTCCAACTGGAAATGTTTACGCTGTCGGTCTTGGCACAACTCCCCAGACGTCTGCCGGCAGGATGTTTGATCTTGTCAACGGATCGTCATTGCCAGGATATAGATGGATGCCTGCCAGTGTATTTCCGCTTGCGAATTATCTGCAATTTGAGTCCAGCACCACCCTTTCTTACAACGATTATGTGCTGACATCGGGCACAAATGGGATAGTCAGCCGTTTCTCTATATCAGAGGTGCAGTGGACCGGTGGCCTCGATGGTGTCGGAATTCCTGAACTTGCCCGCAATGAAACGTTTCAAGTCAACGGCACTCTGCTGCTTGAGCCGGTTGCTGACTCTCTCGCACTGTCGAGCTCTGCTCCGCCATGGGTTCCTTTCGACAGCAGTTCCGCCACCGGATCAGGTTTTTCTGCAGGTACGATGTATGCTGTCCTGCGCGGTTCGGGAAGAGTTTACCTGTCTGCCTTCAGCCTATATCCCCTGAAACAGGAGTGGTCAGTGGCCCTGCCCTCCAATTCAACACCTTCATTGCCGCTGTATGTGGGTTCCTATCTCAGCCCCGGTTACACCGGAGCAGCAAGACTCCTGATCGAAAGTGGCAACAGCCTGTTGGAATTCCTTCCGCAAAACGGACATCTCGAATGGGCGCATAGCAATTTCTCCGCACCGCTGAACACTGCCATCGGGATTCAGGTTCCGTTCGATTACCAGGCACAGAGCCGTTCCTCGGAAAGTGTCATGCTGGTAGCCGGTAACCAGCTGCTTGGATCCTACCTGGGAAATGGGAGCACCTATGCCATTTACAGTGCCAGTTCGAATCTGCAGACCTTCGCCACAACCTTCGGGAGCGGAGGTTTTCCATCTTCTGTAATTGCAATTTCAATGCACCACATTTACATGATTTCCGGGCCGGGCAAGCTGTATCCGAACGGTCAGCAGCCAATTCCGATATCTTCGGGTGCATATGTATCCCGTCCGCTGTACGATCCAAACACCCAGTCCTTTGTCCTCCTCTCCGACCAGGGATCCCTTTCCCTGATATCAGCCACTATTGGCAAGTACCCGTTCCTCTGGCATGCGTCCTATCTCCCGGGAACCGCGGATTCCACCAGTGTGCTTGTTTCAAATTCAAATTCCGGTGGGTACTCCATTGCCTTCATGAATATCAATGGAAAGCTTGTCCTCTTCTCAACACTTGGGACGGATCAGAATCCAATTCAACCGATACTTCACGCGCCCTCTGGCAATGCCTACCCTCTGGGTACAAACATATACGGTCAGGATATCTGGAGCCAGTGGATCGCAAGCTTTTACATAGATCTTGAAATAGGCGTACTGGTGGAATCCGCGGTTCCCGGGAGAT